>JAHFRO010000110.1:0-3635 GCA_023266245.1 Betaproteobacteria bacterium
CGCACCCCGCGCCGGCCAGCGACAACACCGCCACGAATGCCAGGACAGACAGCCGGAATACACGCTCGAATCTCATGATCTCCTCCTTCTTTCGCGATTTACCAGCTTTTCGGTTCTTTCCTTGATCTTGCTTTTCTTGGCGTCTTGGCGCCTTGGCGGTTCAAATAGCAGGATTCAGGATCCGGGATTCAGGATTCAGGGAAGGGGTTCTTCCTTCGTGTCCTTCGTGTCCTTCGTGTCCTTCGTGTCCTTTGTGGTTCAGCTTTGTCTTTTCTTAGCGGCCTTGGCGTCTTGGCGGCTAGTCAATCTTTTCCCGGATCTCGCGCACGATGCGCGCCACCGACGGTATGGCGTTGTCCTCGAGCTGGTCGGCCGAGGGCAGCGGCACGTGCGGCGTGGTGATGCGCACGATCGGGCCGTCCAGGTCCCAGAAACACTCCTCAGTGACGATGGAAGCGATTTCCGCTCCCCAGCCGCACAGCCGCGGATTCTCCTCCACGGTGACGAGGCGCCCGGTCTTCGCGACTTCCGACAGGATGGTCCGGGTGTCGAGCGGCACCAGCGAGCGCACGTCCACCACCGTGCATGAAATGCCGTGCTCCTTCTCGAGCACCTCGGCTGCCTCCAGAGCGCGGTGCACCATCAGCGCCAGCGCTATGATCGTGCAATCCTTGCCCCGCCGCAGCACCTTGGCTTTTCCCAACTCGTCCACGTACTCGCCGTCGGGCACTTCGCCCTTCATCGAGTAGAGCGACTTCTGCTCGAAGAAGATCACCGGATCGGGGTCGCGCACCGCGGCGGCGAGCAGTCCCTTCACGTCCGCCGGACTGGAGGGCGCAACCACCTTGAGCCCCGGCACCGCCATCGCCCAGTTCTCCACCGCCTGCGAGTGCTGCGCGCCGAAGCGCGAGCCCGCGCCGTTGGCGGTGCGGATCACGAGCGGCAGCGCGATCTGGCCATTGGTCATGTAACGGGTCTTCGCGATCTCGTTCGCAACCATGTCCCAGCACACCGCCAGGAAGTCGGAGAACATGATCTCGGCGATCGGCCGGAGTCCCGTCATCGCCGCGCCCATCGCCGCGCCGACGATCGCCTGCTCCGAGATCGGGCAGTCGCGCACGCGTTTGGGCCCGAAGCGCTCGAGCAGGCCCACGGTGGTCTTGAACACGCCGCCCGCGGCGGCCACGTCCTCGCCGAGAAACACCACGCGCTCGTCGCGTTCCATCTCCTGCGCGATGCCGGCGGCGACCGCCTCGCGAAAGGTCAGTTCCGCCATGCCGCGCCTCCATCGGCCCATACGTTCTTCTCGATGCCGTCGAGCGAGGGCGGCAGCGAGGCCTTGGCGATCGCGGTCGCCTCGTCCACCTTGCGCAGCGCCTGATCTTCGATGTCCTTGAGCGTCGCCTCATTGAGGCCGAGTTTGACGAGCCGCTCGCGATAGAGCTTGATCGGGTCGCGCTCGAGCCACTTGTCGAGCTCGCCCTCCGGCCGGTACTTGGCGGGATCGGCACGCGAGTGCCCGCTGTGGCGGTAGGTCTTGGCTTCGATCAGCGCCGGTCCGCCGCCGGCGCGCGCCTGGCTCATGGTGCGCACCGCCACGCGATAGACTTCGTCGGCGTCGTTGCCGTCCACGAGGATGGATTCGAGCCCGTAGGCGGATGCACGGTCGGCCGCCGGATGCTTGACCGCGGTCACCGCGCTGATCGGCGTGTACTCCATGTAAAGGTTGTTCTCGCACACGAAGATCACCGGCAGCTTCCACACCGCAGCGAGGTTGAGCGCCTCGTGAAACGCGCCGATGTTGGCGGTGCCGTCGCCGAAGAAGCACACCGCGACCTGCTCGGTGCCGCGGTACTGCGCGCTCCACGCCGCGCCCGCCGCGACCGGCAGGTGCGCGCCGACGATGGCATAGGAACCCATCGCGCCGTGCGCGACGTCGGTGAGGTGCATCGAGCCGCCCTTGCCGCCCAGCAGACCGCACTGGCGGCCCATGAGCTCGCCCAGCACGCCCGCCATCGAGGCGCCGCGCGCCAGCGTGTGCGCGTGGCCGCGGTAGGTGCAGAAGGTGTAGTCGTCGGGGCGCATCGCCACGCCGAACGCCGCGGCGATCGCCTCCTGCCCGAGCGAGAGATGGCTGGTGCCCTTGACCAGGTTCTGCAGGAACAGATCGTAGGCGCGCTTCTCACAATACCGCAGCTCGACCTGCAGCCGGTAGAGCTCGAGCCGCGTCTCGCGCCCGATGTCATCGCCCGCTGCCGCTTTCTTGCCTTTCACTTTCGTATCCAAGAATGACCCCAAAAAGCTTTACCACTAAGGACACGAAGGACACAAAGAATCCATAATCAATAACCTTCGTGTCCTTTGTGTCCTTTGTGGTTCAAGAATTAATACTTATTGGCGATCGGAAGTTCCTCGGCCGGGAACAGCGTGATGATCTTGGCCCCGCCCGGCGTCAGCACCACCTCCTCCTCGATGCGGGCCGCCGAGATGCCGTCCTTGGCCGGGCAGTAGGTCTCGACTGCGAATACCATGCCGGCCTCAAGTTCCATCGGGTCGTCGAAGGAATTCAGCCGCGAGATGATCGGCCGCTCGTGCAGGCCGAGCCCCAGACCGTGGCAGAAGTTCAACCCGAATGCCGCCATCTCGGATTCGAAGCCGATCTCCTGCGCCTTGGGAAAGGCGGCCGCGATGCGGTCGGTTGACACCCCGGGCTTGAGCAGCGCGATGGCCCGGTCCATCCATTCGCGCGCTTTCTTGTAGGCATCCACCTGGGCGGCCGTCGCGCGCCCGACGTTGATGGTGCGGTAATAGCAGGTGCGGTAGCCGATGAAGGACTGGATGATGTCGAAGAACGCCTGGTCGCCGGGCCGGATGATGCGGTCGGTGAAGTTGTGCGGATGCGGGCTGCAACGCTCGCCGGAAATCGAGTTGATCGCTTCCACGCAATCCGAGCCCATCTCGTAGAGGCGCTTGGTCGCCAGCGCGACGATCTCGTTCTCGCGCACCCCCGGCTTCAATGCTTCATAGATGTCCTGGTAAACCCCGTCCACCATGGCGCACGCCATGTTGAGCAGCGTGATCTCATCCTGGCTCTTGATCTGGCGCGCGTCCAGCATCACCTGCTGCCCGTCGCGCACCTTGATTCCCAGCTTCTGCAGCGCGAACAGGAACGGCGGCT
The DNA here is from genome assembly GCA_023266245.1 of Betaproteobacteria bacterium. Lineage (GTDB taxonomy): Bacteria > Pseudomonadota > Gammaproteobacteria > Burkholderiales > SG8-41 > SG8-41. The sequence continues at coordinate 3,179 of JAHFRO010000110.1, forward strand.
CGACCACGTCGATGCCCAGCGGCATGCTCGCCACGCCTTCACGGGTGAGAATGTCCTTGATCTCCTTCGCCGCGGCCTCGAACAATCCCGCCTTCGGCGATACCGCGCCGCGCAACCCGACGAGCCCTGCAAGGCAGTGGTTGGTCGGCAGCCACGGCGCATAGAGCCGGTGGTGGCGCGCCGCCGAACCGAAGTCCCAGACGTACGGCTCGCCGTTGCCGGTAAGCAGGCACCAGCGCGTCAATTTGTCGCGCGCCCACTCGCCGATTACCGTGCTCGAGATGTAGCGAATATTGTGCTGGTCGAACACCAGCAGCGCGCCGAGCCCCGATTTGGCGAGCGCCTTGCGCACCCGGCCCAGCCGGTACTCATGCAGGCGGCGAAAATCCAACCGCTCCTCGAAGTCCACCTGCAGGTGGCCGGGCGCCTGCAGCGGCCGGTCCCAGCGGTGGCGCGG
>JAHFRO010000110.1:3735-7676 GCA_023266245.1 Betaproteobacteria bacterium
CACCCAGTTGCACCGCCATCCAGTCGGCGGTCTGGTCGCGGTAGCGGTACCACAGGTTGTTCACCACGTGATTGCCGCCCTCGACCACTGAGAGCACGCACGGACCCGACACCTCGGCCGCGAGTTTCTGCGCCTCGGTGTGCGGCGTGAGGCGGTCCTGGGTGCCGGCCACGATGTAGATCGGGCAGGTGATGTTCCTGGCAACGCCCTTCAACGTCATGCGCGCCGAGACCTTGCCCGCTTCCTCGAGGTTCCTGCTCCTGGAGCGCACGCGGAAGGCTTCGACGTTGATGACCGGCCGGCCTTCGAAGCTGGAGGAACGCTGGTAGGCGCCGGAGAGCGCGACGCAGGCCTTGATGCGCTTCTCGAACGCCGCGGCGCGCGGTGCGTAGTAGCCGCCGAGCGAAACGCCCCAGATGCCGACGCGGTTCTGGTCGAGATCGCCGCGCGTCTCGATCCAGTCTATCACCGCCTTCACCGGCTTCTCGTACTCGGGGCAGATCGCGAACTCGTACTCCGCCTCCCCCTGTCCGGGACCGTCGAAAGCAAGCGTGGCGAGGCCGCGCTTCAGGAACCGGTTCTCGTAATTGTCCATTTCCTCTTTCGTCGAGTCGAGGCCCATGCACATGACCACGATCGGAGGCCTCGCGACGCCGGCCGGCTTGCGCAGATTGCCGTAGAGCTGCTTGCCCTCGTACGGGATTTCGACGCGCTCGCCCGGCGGATCGAGCAGCGGCAGCGCGCGGTTGCGGCATTCCACCGCCTTCCTATGCGCCTGCTTCATCTGCTCTATGTCGTTCACGAACAGGAACTTGCCGAAGTGGTAGCACACCGCGGCGCGTGTGAAATGCTCGCCGGCGGAAAGCTTGCAGCCCTCGGCAAGCGCCTTGTTACCGAGCTCCTCGTGGATCGCGGCGCGCGCGGACCACGCGCTGCACCAGTCCTCCCAGCGCTCCACGCTCGCGGTGACTTCCTGAAAATCGGTGAGCGGCACGCCGTTGATCACGAAGCGCGGCGCCCAGTGCGAGATTGCGGCTTCAACCCGCGGATCTTTTCTCGATGTTGCTGTATCCATTCTTCTATCTCCAAGAGATTCAACACTTATCTAATCAGCCTTGATGCCTGCCGCCTTGATGATCGGCGTCCACTTCGCGAGCTCGCTCTTCACCCAGGCGCCGAGCTCCTCGGGGGTCGAGGGCGCGACCTCCCCGCCCTGCCTGAGGATAGCCTCCTTGACCTCGGGACGACGCAGAATCTCGGTCACCTCCGCGTTGAGCTTCTTCACGACCGGGGCCGGTGTATTTGCGGGCACGAACAGGCCGAACCACAGCACCGCCTCCATGCCGGGAACCCCCGCCTCGGTTGCGCTGGGTATGTCCGGGACCGCGACGAAACGCGTGCGGCTCGACACGGCCAACGCCTTCACCCTGCCCGCCTTGAGCTGCGTATGCGCGGTAATCGGCGACAGGAACGACACCGGCGTCTCGCCGCTGATCAAGCTGGTCAGCGCCGCTCCCGCGCCCTTGTACGGCACGTGCACGAGCTTCAAACCGGTGACCTGGTTGAAGAGCTCTCCCGTCAGGTGGCTGATGGTGCCGGGACCGGCCGAGGCATAGTTCAGGTTGCCCTTCTGCCTGGCGTAGGCGATCAACTCCTGCACGTTGGCGACCGGCACCGAAGGGTGGGTAACCAGCACCGTGACCAGCTTCGCCACCAGGGTGATCGGCGTGAAATCCTTGACCGGATCATAGGGCAGGTTCTTGTAGAGCGAGACCGCGCTCACGTGAGTGCCGGCGTGGCCCATCACCATCGTGTAGCCGTCGGGCGCCGCCTTGGCCACGAGATCCGTCGGTATCGTTCCGCCGGCGCCGGCTCGGTTGTCGACCACCACCGACTGCCCCCATTTTTCAGTCAGCTTCTGTCCGACGTACCGCGACAGGTAGTCGGCCGTGCTGCCGACCCCCTGCCCCATGATGCGGACCGGCCGCGAGGGAAAGTCCTTGGCCGAATCGGCGCCCCACGCGGGCGCCGATAAAACGAGCACAACATGCAGTATCACCAACCTGTTCATGTCCGTCTCCTTTAGCGCTTGGGGACACCCAGGCGCTGCGCCATCCAGTCGGCGGTCTGGGACTGGAACAGGTAGCGCCGGTTGTTGGCGACGTGGTTGCCGCCCTTCACGATCAGCAGCTCGCACGGTCCGGACACTTCGGATGCGATGCGCCGCGCGTTGTGCGGCGGCGTCAGATTGTCCAGTTCGCCGGTAACCACATAAATCGAGCAGGTGATATTCTTCGCCACTCCCACCAGGGTGAGCGTTTTGGCTTTTTCGCGCGCTTCCTCCATGGTTTTGCTGTGGCTCCTCACGCGGAACGCTTCGCGCGACAGTTCGTTGCGCCCGTCGAAAACCTCAACCCAGTCATACGGGCCTGAAAGCGAAATGCAGGCCTTGGCGCGCTTCTCGAACGCGGCGGCGCGCGCGGCGTAGTAGCCGCCGAGCGAGACGCCCCAGATGCCGGCGCGGGAGACATCCACGTCGCGGCGCGTTTCCAGCCAATCGAACACCGCCCTGACCGGGACCTCGTAATCACCGCGGATCGGTATTTCGTACTCCGCCTCGCCCTGCCCCGGCCCGTCGAAAACGAGGGTCGCCATGCCGCGCGCGAGAAAGACATTTTCGTAGACGTCCATCTCCTCCTTGGTAGAGTCGAGCCCCACGCACATCACCACTACCGGAGGCCGCGTGCTGCTCTCCGGCTTGCGCAGGTGTCCGGCGAGATGCGTGCCCAGGTACGGGATCTCCACGCGCTCTCCGGGCGGCCGCAGGTGCGGCAGCGCGAGCTCCCGGCACTCGATGACCTTGCGGTGCGTGCGCTTGAGCTCGCCCATGTCGTGCATGAACATGAATTTGCCGAAGTGGTAACACAGCGCGGCGCGCGTCAGATGCTCACCCGCGGAAAACTTGTAGCCGTCCGCGAGCGCTTTGCGGCCGAGTTCCTCGTGGATCGCGGCGCGCGCGCTCCAGGCCGCGCACCATTCGTCCCAGCGCGTGATGCCCGCGGTCACCTCCTCGAAATCGGTGAGCGGCACACCGCTCGCCACGAAGCGCGGCGCCCAGTGGTGGATCGCGATCTCGACGCGCTTGTCTTTTGCCGTTGCCGTGTCCATTAGTTGACGCGCGCGCCGGCAGCGATGATCACCTTTGCGAACTTCTTGACCTCCGACCGGATGAAGGCGTCGAACTCTTCCGGCGTGGTCGGCGTGGGCGTCGCGCCCTGGCTCAGCAAGCGCTCCTTGATATCGGGCAGCTCGAGGATGCGCACCACTTCCTTGTTGAGCAGATTGACGAGGCGACGCGGCGTCTTCGCCGACACGAGCAGCCCATACCACTGGTCGTAGTCGAACCCGGGGATGCCGGCTTCCGCGACGGTCGGCACGTCGGGGAACACGGGCGAGCGCTTAGCCGTGCTCACGGCAAGCGCAAGCACCCTACCTGCCTTGACCTGGCCCGCCGCCACCAGCACCGGCGAAAAAGCAAACTGGACGCCCCCGCCGATGACGTTGCTGAGCGCCTCCGGCGCCCCCTTGTAGGGAACGTGGGTAGCCTCGATGCCCGCGGCGAGCTTGAACATCTCGCCGTTGATCTGCGTGCCGCTGCCGATGCCCGCCGAGCTGAAGTTGAACTGCCCCGTTTTCGACTTCGCCAGCGCGATCAGCTCCTTTACCGATTTCACCCCCAATGACGGCGAAACGATCAGCAGATTGGGCACGCTCGCTACCAGGGATACGCCCGAAAAATCCTTGACCGTGTCGTACGGAAGCTTGGAATAAAGCGTCGCATTGGCGGCATGGCCGGTGGCAACCATCATCAGCGTGTGCCCGTCGGGGTTGGCGTCGAGTACGTATTGCGAGGCGATGGTCCCGCCCGCGCTCGGCCGGTT
>JAHFRO010000111.1 GCA_023266245.1 Betaproteobacteria bacterium
GTCGTCATCGATCAGATCGCCAAGAAGCCGTAAGCGGGGCCACGATGGATCGTTGGCTGGGCGCAGCGCTGGTCGTGGCTGCGCTCCTCCTCTTTTTCGTGGTGCTGCCCGCCCAGATCGCGACCCCGCGGATCGCAGTGGGCGGGGGCGTGGGCGGAGCCGTCGCCCATCCGCTCTTCTTTCCGCGTCTCATCGCAGTGCTGCTCGGGTTTTTCGGCGTCCTCATTTTCCTGCGGAGGCGCTCGCGGGCCGAGACCCTGCGTGACGGTGAAGGGTTCGCCGTTGGCGCGACCGAGGCAGCACGGGTGGGCGGCACGGTGGCGATCCTCGTGGCCTACTCGGCGCTGCTCGACGTGGTCGGTTACGTGCTGCTGACCCCGGTGGCGCTGGCGAGCCTCGCGGTCTTCCTCGGCTTCCGCCGCTGGCCGGTAATCACCGCTGTCGCCGTTGGCGTCACGGCCTTGATCTACGTCGGATTCAGGTTCGGCATGAAGATTCTGCTCCCGGAGGGGCTGCTCGAATGATGCTGGAGCAGCTCGGTCAGGCGGCTGTGGTTGTACTGCGCTGGGACGCGCTCGCCATGATCGTGGTGGGCAATATCCTGGGGATAATCATCGGCGCGCTGCCGGGGCTCACGGTAACGATGGCGATGGCCATCTTCTCACCGCTCACCTTCTTCATGCCGCCGCTCGTGGGCATCCCCTTCCTCCTCGGCCTCTACAAGGGAGGCACTTATGGCGGGTCCATTTCCGCCATCCTCATCGGCACCCCCGGCACCGCCTCCAACGCGGCCACGGTGCTGGACGGCTATCCCATGGCCCAGCAGGGCCGGGCGGGCAAGGCCCTGCTGGCGTCGATTTACGCCTCGACCGTGGGCGATTTTTTCAGCAACCTGGTCCTGGTCTTGGCCCTCTGGCCGCTTGCCCTGATCGCGCTGCAGTTCGGGCCGCCGGAGTTCTTCGCGCTGATCCTGTTCTCGCTGACGATTATCGCCAGCTTGGCTGGGCGGTCGCTCGCTAAATGTATGGTCTCCGCCGTGCTGGGGGTCCTGCTCGCCCTGGTCGGCATCGACACGGTTTCGGGTGCCTCGCGGCTTACCTTCGGTTTTTCCGACCTGCAGGGCGGGATCAGCTACATCCCGTTCGTGATCGGGCTGTTCGGGCTGGGCGAGATCTTCGTGCAGGTCTCGCGGCGCACCGGGCACCTCAAGATCATGGATCTGAAAGAGGACCCCGCAGCCAATCGGGTGACCTTCGCCGAGATCCTCGGCAAGTACTGGCGCACGGTGATCCGCTCGTGCCTGGTGGGCGCCGGCATCGGCGCGCTGCCCGGCGTCGGGGCCGAGACCTCGTGCTGGGTGGCCTACGGCATGGCCAAGCGCGCCTCCCCCCACCCGGAGCGGTTCGGCAAGGGCGAGGTGGAGGGGGTCATCGCCCCCGAGGTGGGCAACAACGCCGTGTGCGGAGCCACTATGGTGCCGCTCCTCGCTTTCGGAATCCCCGGTGACGTGGTGACGGCGGTGATGCTCGGGGCATTCATCGCCCAGGGCCTGCGCCCCGGCCCGCTCCTGTTCAAGGAGCATATAGTCGAGATCTACGGCATCTTCATCGCCATGTTCCTCGCCACCCTGGCGATGTTCGTGGTCGCTCGCCTCACGATCCGGCTGTGGGTCCGCATCCTCCGGGTCCCGAGGGGCCTCCTCTACCCCGTGGTCATGATGCTCTGCCTGGTCGGCGCCTACACCATAAACAACAGCCTGTTCGACGTCGGCATCGTGCTGGCATTCGGCGTGATCGGCTACGTGATGCGGATGGCCGGATTCGAGGTCGCGCCCATGGTGCTGGCGTTCATCCTGTCGCCCATGCTCGAGCAGTCGCTCATCCAGTCGCTGCTGATGTCGCACGGCAGCCCGCTGATCTTTCTCACCCGGCCCATCGCCTTGGTCTTCCTGGTGTTGACGGCCGTGAGCGTCGGGCTTTACGTCCGATCCGGCCTGCGCGCGCGCTGGCTTCTAGCCGCCGACGCGGGCTCCGAGCCGAGAGATGGGCGACGCTGACAGCCGCAGGCATGCCCGACCTGGCGCTGGCCGGCGTGTGATTGCGCCGGAGGCAGGCTACGCACGCGGCGGGTGTTGGCGGCACATCCCGGCATTGCAAATCCATAGGACGGAACGACCATGAAAGAGAAAGCCGACATCCTGCTTGCAGGCGGAACCGTGATCACAGTGGACGAACAGCGTCGGATCTATCGAGACGGCGCGCTCGCCATGCGAGGAAACGAGATCGTGGCGGTTGGAAAACGTGCCGACTTGGTAGCCCGCTATGAGGCTAAGCACACCCGCGACTGCCGCAACAAGCTGATCATGCCCGGATTCGTCAACTCGCACCTGCATTTCTACCACACGATGCACCGCGGTCTCGCGCCGGAAGGCCTCGGCGGCTGGCTGTGGTCGAATTTCGTGCACGGCAAAGTCGCGACCATTCTGACCGCCGAGGACGAGATCATCGGCGGCCTCATCGTGCTGCTCGAGACGATCAAGTCCGGGACGACGACCATTTTGGAGGCTGGCTCCTACAACCCAGCTGCGGTGATCGAGGGGATCTCGCGCATCGGCATTCGCGGCCTGATGGGCCGGCGCTCGTTCGACCAGGCGATCCTGGGGCACTCGATGCTGCTCGAAGACACGGACACCTGCCTGCGGGAGAACGAGAAGTTCCTCAAGACCTACCGGGACGGATATAACGGCGGGCTGCTCAAGGCCTGCGTCGACGTGGTGGGGCTCGGCCGCTGCACCAACCGGCTGTATCTCGAATCGAAGAAGATGGCCGATGACTACGACACTACGCTGAACCTGCACCTCGCCGCGATGACCGAGGAGGTGACCGACACGCGCATGAAAACTGGCTACCGCCCGGTCGAAAACCTGTACCGCATCGGGGCGCTCGGGCGCAACGTCTGCCTAGTGCACATGGTGCAGGTGACCGACCGCGAGATCCGCATGCTCAAGGAGACGCAGACGAATGTCATTCACTGCCCGTCGACCGCGCTTAAATTGAATTACGAGCTTTCCTCGAAGGGGCGCTTCCCGGAGATGGTCGAGCACGGCGTGAACGTCGGTATCGGCTCGGATGCCTCCGACTGCTCCAACTACGCGGACATGATACGCACGATGTATCTCGCGGCCGTGCTGCCCAAGGACTACCGCAACGACGCGGGCATATCCTGCGCCGAGCAGGCGATCGAGATGGCCACCATCAACGGCGCCAAGGCGATCGGCATGGACAAGCAGATCGGCTCCCTCGAGGCCGGCAAGAATGCTGACATCATCCTGATCAACATGCGCCGCCCCGAGTGGTACCCGAACTTCAGCGAGGTGCAGAATCTCGTCTACTCCGCGAGCGGCGATGCGGTCGAGACGGTCTACATCGACGGGCGGCTCGTCATGGACTACCGCCGGGTGCTCACCGTCGACGAGGATGAGGTGATGGACCGGTGCGCCGTCCTCGGCGAGCAGGTGCTCGCGCGCAGCGGGCTGCAGGTGCCCGGCAAATGGCCGATTCTTTGAGTTCGCTCACCCCGCGCTGAGCCTGCCGAACGGCGACGCTTCGAATCAGGTTTGCAGGATTGTTTACAGGGAGATTTCGTGGGCCACTTCACCCTGACCGGCTGCTCGGCTCTCGTTGGCGTAGAGGGGCGCTTCGAGCGCGGTCCGCTCGATATCGTTGTCTGCGGCGATCGTATCGCCGCGGTGCGCAGGACCGGCGAGCGGCAGCCCGAAGGGGAAGCGATCCCTGCGCAGGAGCGGCTGGCGGTGGCGGGGCTCATCAACGGCCACCACCACTCCCACGAGCACTATCACAAGGGCCGGCACGAGAACCTGCCGCTCGAGCTGTGGATGAACAGCGTGCGGCCGCTCGACCCGATCCCGTTGACGGCGCGTCAGGTCTATCTGCGCACGCTGATCGGCGCGATCGAGGCGTTGCGCTCGGGCACGACCACGATCGTCGACGACCTCAACGTGAGCCCCGTGCTCATTCCCGAGCACGTCGAGGCGGCATTCAAGGCCTACGAGGACATCGGCATCCGCGCGCTGGTCGGCATCACGCTGTTCGACCGTCCGTTTTTCCGCGCTATGCCATTCGTGGACGAGGAGTTTCCTGCCGACCTGCTGCGGGAACTGGATGCCAAGCCCAAATCCGATCCGCAGGCGATCCTCGATTTTGCCCGTCACCTCGCGCAGACGCGCCATCCCCGCTCGAATCGGGTGGGTTACATCGCCGCCCCATCCGCGCCGCAGCGCTGCACCGAACCCTTCCTGAGGGCGGTGCGCGAGATGGCCGATGACTACGATCTTCCGGTGATCATGCACGTGCAGGAGACTCGTCTGCAGGTGGTAACCGGACGCGAAATGTACGGGGCGACCATGGTCGAGTACCTGGGCCGCGTCTGCTTTCTCAAGCCCAAGACCTCGCTCATCCATTGCGTGTGGCTCAACCCACGCGAGATCGACATCATCGCGCGTAGTGGCGCGACCGTGCAGCACAACCCGGTGAGCAACCTGAAACTGGGCTCCGGTGTTGCGCCCGTGCGCGCGTTGCTGGACGCGGGTGTCAACGTGAGCCTGGGCACCGACGGCTGCGGCTCGATCGAGTCGACCAGCATGCTCAGGGCAGTGTCGGCGGCGGCGCTGGTGAACAAGCTGCGCGACGACGATCCCTCGAGGTGGATAGGCGCAAAAGAGGCATGGCGCGCCGCCACAGTCGGCGGAGCGCAGGCGATCGGCCTAGGCGACACTCTCGGCGCGATCGAGCCCGGACGCAAGGCAGACCTCGGTCTCTATCGACTGGACAGCATCCCGTTCGTGCCCCTAAATAATCCACTCGGCCAACTCGTGTACGCGGAGAGCGGCGCGAATCTCGACCTCGTGATGGTCGACGGGGAGATCGTGCTGCGCGACGGTCGGCTCGCCCGCATCGACGAATCCGCCATCCTCGCGGAGATCGCCGAGGAGCATGCAAGGCTGCTGCCGCTCATCGAGGACTCCGAGCGCAAGGTATCGCGCATCAACGATGCCTACCGCCGCATCTACGCGCGTTGCCTGAAAGAGGGGATCGCGTCGGATACCTACCGGCCACGGCTCGACGGGGCGTAGCAGCGCGCGCGGGAAGCGATGCAGGATCGGACCGCCAAGATGGAATACGCTAAGGCGCTGGCCGAGTTTGCGGAGGCGTCCGCGCAGATCGCGGCGATCCGCAAGCTGAGAAAGAGATAGCAGGCCCGGCCACGTGGAACAAAGCAGCTGCGGCTGCCTTTTTTGTTCTGGGTTCGATATCCCGGCGGTAGACTAGCACCGTTCAACGTCAACCATGAATTAGCGAGCCTGGCCGTGACCGAATCCAACCCACGCTATGATTTGCTTGTCATCGGCGGCGGTATCAACGGCGTCGGCATCGCGCGCGACGCCTCGGGACGGAGCCTGTCCGTGCTGCTCGTGGAGCAGGACGACCTCGGGGCGCATACCAGCTCCTCCAGCAGCAAGCTGATCCACGGGGGGCTACGCTACCTCGAGCACTACGAGTTTCGCCTCGTGGCTGAGGCGCTCGCCGAGCGCGAGGTGCTGCTCAAGATCGCGCGGCATCTGGTGTGGCCGGCGCGCTTCGTCATGCCGCACGTTCCCGGGCTGCGGCCGCGCTGGATGATCCGCGCGGGCCTGTTCCTCTACGACCATCTGGCACGGCGCGCGAGCCTGCCTGGCTCGCATGCCGTGCGCCTCGATGCGCCGCCTTACAACTCCGGGCTGCGACCGCAGCTCAAGCACGGCTTTATCTATTCCGACTGCCGCGTGGACGACGCGCGGCTGGTCATCGTCAACGCGATGGACGCGCACCAGCGCGGCGTCGAGATCCTGACCCGAACCGAATGCCTGGCCGCACGGCGCGAAGGGGGTTCCTGGCGCGCGACCCTCTCCGGAGGCCGTGAGGTCTGCGCCCGGGCGATTGTGAACGCGACTGGGCCGTGGGTGAAGCGCGTGTTGAACGAGCGCCTCGGCCAGCCGAGCCGCGACGGGGTCAAGCTCGTCAAGGGCAGTCACATCGTCCTGCCGCAGCTCTACCAGGGCGATCACGCGTTCATCCTGCAGAACGACGACCGGCGCGTCGTGTTCATGATCCCCTACGGCGAGCGGCACACGCTCGTCGGCACGACCGATGTCCCGCTCGAAGGCGATCCGGGCGAGGCGCAGGCGAGCGAAGCCGAGGCCGCGTACCTGTGCCGCGCCGTGGGGCGCTACCTCGCGAAGCCGGTCGAACCCGCGCAGGTCGCCTGGCGCTATGCCGGCGTGCGGCCGCTCTACGACGACGGCACGAGCAACCCATCGGCGATCACGCGCGACTACACCTTGCGCGTTGACGACGCGTCCGGGGCGGCCCCGGTGTTGTCGGTCTACGGCGGCAAGGTCACGACCTACCGGCGCCTAGCGGAGCACGCCATGCACCAGCTCGCGCCGTATTTCCCGGGGCTGAAGGGGGATTGGACCGCGACCGAGCCGCTACTCGGCGGCGACTTCGAGGGCGCGAGCCGCGAGCAGGCGCGCGATGAGCTTTTCGCGCGCTATCACGGCCTGCCGCAGGAGACGCTGCGCAGCCTGTTCAGGCGGCACGGCATGCTCGCCTACGAGGTGCTCGGCGACGCGCGCACGGTCACGGATCTCGGCGAGAACTTCGGCGCCGAACTCTATGGCCGCGAAGTTGACTACCTGGTAGCGCGCGAATGGGCGAGAAGCGCGGAGGACGTGCTGTGGCGCCGCACCAAGGCGGGACTCCATCTAGAGCCCGGACAGCGCGAGGCCGTTGCCCGCTACCTCGCCCAGCGCGTAAGTTGATGTTTGTGCGATAATTTCCCCATGCCCCAGGTGAACGTAGTAATTCTCGCCGCCGGCCAGGGCAAACGCATGCACTCGGCGCTGCCCAAAGTGCTGCATCCGCTCGCGGGTAAACCGCTGCTTGCGCATGTGATTGCGACCGCGCGCGCTCTGAAACCGGCGCGCATTTGTGTTGTTTACGGGTATGGCGGCGAACAGGTGCCGGACGCGCTGCGCGCCCCCGATCTCGTGTTCATCAAGCAGGAACCGCAGCTCGGCACCGGCCATGCGCTGAAGCAGGCGCTGCCGCATGTCGATCAATCTCAAGCCACGCTGGTGTTATACGGCGACGTGCCGTTGATCGCAGCGCAGACGCTGACTGCGTTGACCGCCGGGACTGGCGAGCGGCTGCAGATTTTGACTGCCGAGATCGATGACCCGCGCGGCTACGGTCGCATCGTGCGCAATGCCAAACGCGCGATCACCGCCATCGTCGAGGAAAAGGATGCCACCGACAAACAATGCCGCATCCGCGAAATCAACACGGGCATCATGCTGCTGCCGGGCAAGCGTCTCGCCGGTTGGCTCGACCGCCTTTCGAACCGCAACGTGCAGCGTGAGTATTATCTGACTGATGTGGTGACGCTCGCGCTCAAGGACCGCGTCAGAGTCGATTCCTGCGCGCCGCGGGACAGTTGGGAAATCCTCGGCGTCAACAGCAAGCAGCAACTCGCGCAGCTCGAGCGCATTTACCAATCGCGCACCGCGACGCGCCTGCTCGAAGCGGGCGTCACGCTGGCGGACCCGCTGC
>JAHFRO010000294.1 GCA_023266245.1 Betaproteobacteria bacterium
CGGTGATGGTGCCGCCGCGCGGCGCGCCGACCTCGGGCAAGCTCCTGCCGCCGCAGCAGGCGACGAGCAGCATGGACGCGGTGACGCGCGGCACGCTCGACGGCCTCGCGTTGCTGCTCAACATCGTCGCCCTGCTGATCGTGCTGATTGCGCTGGTGACGCTCGTCAACCTGGCGCTCGGATTGCTGCCGCAGTGGAGCGACGCTCCGGTGACGCTGCAGCGCGTGCTGGGATATGCGATGGCGCCGGTCGTGTGGCTCGCGGGCGTGCCGTGGGCCGAGGCGACCGCCGCCGGTGCGCTGATGGGGACCAAGACCATCCTGAACGAATTCATTGCCTACCTCGATCTGGCGCGCCTGCCCGCCGACGCGCTGAGCCCGAGGAGCCGGCTCATCATGACGTACGCGCTGTGCGGCTTTGCTAATTTCGGCAGCCTGGGGATACTCATCGGCGGGCTCGCTACGATGGTGCCAGAGCGGCGCGACGAGATCGTTGCGCTCGGGCTGCGCTCCATCGTTTCCGGCACGCTCGCGACGTTGGCGACCGGCGCCGTCGTCGGCGTGTTCGTCTAGGAGCTATGTGAAAAACCTGATCGAACCGCCGATGAACGCAGATGAACGCGGATTACACCGAAGGCCAAAGCCTTTAGCCACAGAGATCGCAGAGAACACAGAGAGCCAAGAACCTGCACGGATCATTGTCTTGTTTTCTTCTCTGTGAACTCTGTGTCCTCTGTGGCTTGTTGTTGATTTTCATCGGCGTTTATCGGCGTCCATCTGCGGCCAATCTGTTCTTGATCTTGTTGCGGGCTCTCAGTACTTGACGCTCTTGGCGCCGTCGATCTTGACGTGATCGATCTCGCCGGGGATGCAAAGAATGTTTGGCCGTTGCGCGTAATACGAGCGGTATTTCGCGTCGCGCAGGAACGCTTTCACGAACTCGAAATCCGTCTTCTCGTATTCGAGGAAGATCAGCGGCCGGCAACGTCCGATGGTGTCGGCGGCGCCGGAAAGAACCTTGTGCTCCATGCCTTCGGTGTCGATCTTCATCAGCCGGACTTTGTTCAGCGCCAACTCGTCGATTCTGATCGTTTCGACCGTCTCCATCGATCCCTCGAGCCTCTTGCCGTCGAAGTCCGGTTTGACCGCCGGCTCGATTTCCAGGGAGCCGAAGTTCGCCGGCTCGTCATAGTCGACTGCCGGGAATTGGAGGGTTTTCCCGGATTCGGAGGAAACGGCCTTGTGATGGCAATGGACGTTGTCGAGGCCGTTCAACGCGACCGTGCCGGTCAGCATTTGGAAAATCTCGCGCTGGGCCTCGAACGCATGGACGGTCACCTTCGGGAACGGGAAGCGGGCGAGCGCGATGGTGTAGACCCCGTTATAGGCCCCGATGTCGAGGATCTCGACTTCCGGCTCGGAACCGTAGCACGCCGTCAGGAACCACCGGAGCAGCTCGATCTCGTCTTTCTCCCACCAGCCGTACTGGCTGATGCTCTGCCCGATCATGTTGTCGAAGCGGTTGATGATCACCGGGCCGTATTCCGATTGGGCAACGACGTATCTGGATTTCGACATGGGCCCCGCCTTGGCCGGATCAGCTCTTTCCCTTCGCCCGGCACCAGGTCGTCCACATTTCACGGAGCGCCGCTTCCAGGTCGCGCGCGCCGCTGCGGCCGTCGGTAACGGGCGATCGCAGCATCATGCCGCGCAGGCCGGCGCGGATCCCCGCCAGCCCGGACGGGTCCTGCGCCAGTCGGGTCGCGATCTCGACGTACTCGTCGCCGTTTCGCGCGGCGAGCTGCGGCAGGCCGACGTTGCTGAGCAGGGAGACCCCGACGCGCGAGACGTGGGTTGCGCCCGCCAGCACCACCACAGGTACTCCCATCCACAGCGAGAAGCAGCTCGTCGTGGTGCCGTGATAGGGAAACGCGTCGAGCGCGATGTCCGCCCGCCGGTGGGCGGCGAGAAATTCCTCGTGCGTCATCCTCGGCAGCAGCTCGAGCCGCCGCGGATCGACGCCGTTGCCGGCGAAGAAATCCCGGATGCGCCGCTCGGCGACGCCGCCGTTCACGGTGAGCAGCATGAGCCGCGATCCCGGCACCTGGCTGAGGATGCGGGACCACAGCGCCGCGAGCGCGGGCGTGATCTTGAAGCAGGAGTTGAAGGAGCCGAACGTGATGCGCCTGGATTCCAGCGCAGGTAGGGGGCCGGTGTCGGGCGCGTCGTGCGGCGGGCGCCATGTCATGTAGACGGCGGGCAGGCGCACCAGCTTTTCCGAGTGCAGGTGCTCGGTGGTCCCGGGCGGATCGCAGTACGCGTCAGTGATCCGGTAATCCATGCCCGCCATTCCGGTCGTGTTCGGGTAGCCGTTCCAGGTCACCTGGACCGGAGCCGGCCGGCGCGCGAACGCCAGCAGCCGGTTGTGGGGAGTGTGCCCGCTCAGATCGACCAGGATGTCGGTCGCATCGTCCCTCACCATCGCGGCGAGCTGCTCGTCGCTCAGGCCGACCGTCCTGCGCCATGCCGCCCCGTATGACCGCAGCCGCTCCGAGTACTCGTCCGGCTGCGCCACGTCGGCGTACAGGATCACCTCCAGGTTCCCGCGATCGTGGTGCTCGATCACGGACTCGAAGAAGAAGTTCATCGCATGCTTGCGGAAGTACGGCGACACG
>JAHFRO010000008.1 GCA_023266245.1 Betaproteobacteria bacterium
CGCCGATCGCCGGCCGGCGCAGCTTTCGGGCGGCCAGCAGCAGCGCGTCGCGCTCGCGCGCACCATCGTGATCGAGCCCGAGGTGCTGCTGCTCGACGAGCCGCTGTCGAATCTCGACGCCAAGCTGCGGGTCGAGATGCGCTCCGAGCTGAAGGGACTGCAGCGCAAGCTCGGCCTGACCGCGATTTACGTGACGCACGACCAGGAGGAGGCGAACGCGATCGCCGACCGCATCGCCGTGCTCGATGCGGGCCGCATCCAGCAGATTGGCGTGCCAACCGAACTGTACGACCATCCGGCCAACCGCTTCGTCGCCACCTTTCTCGGCACCGCCAATCTCATCGACGGTCGGGTCGAGCACGGGCGATTCATCGCCGATCATTTCACGCTCGATGGCGTGAGCGCACCCGACGGCGGCGTTTGCATCTCGATCCGCCCGCAGGACATCGCGCTCGGACCCGCCGAAGGCGGTCACGGCGCGATCGTGGCCGAACGCGAATTCCTCGGCGGCGTGGTGCGCTACCGGTTGCGGATGACCGGCCAGCAGGTCGTGATCGACGTACCGCACCGCCGCGACGCGACACCGTACGAGATCGGCGCCTCGGTGGGGCTGATGATCGATCCCCGCCAGATCGCGGTGCTACGGTAGGCTTTCCAAGCTCCCAGCCGACGCGGCAAACTCGGTTCACCTCTCCCATAGGGAGAGGTCGGATCGCGAAGCGATCCGGGTGAGGGGTTGCGGTCTATCGAGAGTCCTAGCCCAACTTTCTCAACTCGCGGAAAAAGGTGAATATTATCAAGGGATGCACCGCGAAAGTCTCCACTACAGGGCGGGGGCTGGGATCGTTGCTGGCGCGGTGATGCGTGGCGGCGGCTGCGGCGGCAGATCGAGCTTGAGCTGCTTGAGCAGAAGTTTTTGTTCGGCTCGCGGCTCGGTGTAACGGCGCAAGATCAGCGTGCGGCCATCGATCGTCGGGAAATGCACGTCGAGCATTTGCACGGCAGCGAGCTTGTCGAGCACGGCCCGCGGCGTAAGGCCTCCCGCCAGTGGTCTGAGCCGGGCACGCAGGGTGACGTGCAGACAATAGGCCAAGAAGGCGACGAAGATGTGCGCCTCGATACGCTCTTCGCGTTGATGATAGATCGGTCGCAGTTGTAGATCGTCCTTCATGGTCTTGAAGGCCGCCTCAACCTCGACCAGTTGGATATAGAACTGCCACAGCTGGGCAGGCTCCCGTCCGCATAGATTGCTGCGCAGGAGATAACGGCCTTCGCGCTGGCGCACCGCGCGCAGCGTGTTGCGATTGAGCGCAAAGCTGAATGTTGCGGCGCTGGGAGCCACCGCGATATCGATCAAACGCCAGGCCGCCCTTGCCTTGGCGCGCGCGGCGCCGAGCTTCATGAGCAGTTCTTCGCGGTCAAGCTCCATGGTGGCGATTTGCTTGAGGCGCGCCCACAGCCATTTGAGCTTGCGCCGACGCATGGCGCGTTCTTTGTGAATGCGGGCGCGGCTCTGCGCCAGTACATAAAGTTCCTGCTCCTGTGGCAATAGCTTCACGTCGACGCCCTCGCGCACCGTTTGCCAGGGCTGTTTGAGCAGGGCCTTCTCCAGTTTGTTCAGCCGCCCTTTCGGGGTGCCGACCAGATAAGACACCGGCGGATCGGCCGCGCGCATCTCGGCCAAAACCTCCTCGGTCGGAATGCCGCGATCCATCACCCAGATGCGGTTGGCCTTGCCGTATTGGGCTTCGATCTTGCGCAACATGTCGCGCAGCGTGATTTTGTCGGACGTATTGCCCGCCAGAACCTCATAGCCGAGTGGAAAACCCTCGGGCGTGACGATCAGCGCAATCACCACCTGCACGCAGTCGCTGCGCTTGTCGCGACTGTAACCGTGGCGGCGCTTGTCGGCGTCATCCGGCTGCGGCGGCGACTCGAAATAGGTGCTGGTGAGGTCGTATAGCAGCACATCGAACTTCGCCCCAAACAAATCCTGCCACCGCTGGCGCAGATGCGAAAACAACGCCTCTTTGTGCGGCAACACCTTGTCCAGGCAACGGTAAAGCGCATTCTTCTCCACCAGCGCGTAATCCGCGCCCAGAAGATCCGCCATCGCACTCTGCTCGAACCATTGCCGATGCAGCCGCCACTCGCTGCCCGGATCAATCAGCCGATAACACACCAGCGTCTGCAGGATGTGCTGCCAGCATGTTCCTTCGCGCGAATGCGGCAAGCGCTCCGCCCAAAAGCGGTCGAGCTCAAGCTGCTCATAAAGCTGACACGCCAGCCAGCACGCGCCCCATTGCCGCGGCCGATGCAGTTCCATCGCGTCGAGCCGCACCTGCACGCCATGCGCCTGCGCGTGTTCGGGAAGCGCCCGATCGGAAGGAAACAACGAGAGCTGCGTGTGATGGTGAGCACCTTCATCAAAGGCTTCGATGTGTCGACACCAAGATTCATGCTGGCCGTCGTTGATCTCGCCGAGATACAGCACCTGCCGCTGCACCACCTTGCCGCCGGCACACCGCTTGTTCTCCACAATATTCCAATAACGATGCTCCTTGCCGTCTTTGAAGCGTCGGTTGAATCGCAAAAACATGCGAACCAACCTAACCCAAACAAAATCGATGAAAAGATACTTGGTCTACACTACAGACGATTCCAGAC
>JAHFRO010000035.1:0-3325 GCA_023266245.1 Betaproteobacteria bacterium
CCGGTTTGCTCGGTTCCCACGCCGCCGCCGGACCCGCGGCGAGCGCGGCAAGCAGCAGCATCGCACTACACGACAAAATGCGTTGGATAAACATTTGAATCCTCCTTTGATGGTACAAACAATACACCGCTTAGACCCATATGTTGTTGTTCTTATCGTGATTCTGGTTAATGTCCCACAACCGGCCGGAAATATAATTGACCACAGTCAATTTCTTCCACAAATCTGCAACACGGCCTCATCACACTCTCTATACGTCTTGCCTTACCGACGGGATGTTAAACCCGTTGCCCCTTACTTCACCAGCAGCACCGGCACCGGGGACAGGTGGATCACCTTGGTCGCCACCGATCCCAGCAGCAGATTGGACACCGAACCCAGGCCGCGAGTGCCCATCAGGATCTGGTCGCAGCCCTTCTCCTTGGCGTAGCGGGCGATGACCTCCGCCTCGTCGCCTACGCCGATGTGATAGTGATACTTGACCTTGGCGGCATCCAGCCTCTTGCGCGCCTCTGCGAGCGCCTGGAGGCCCTGTTCCCGGTGGTAATCCTGCACCTTGTCGTGTCCGACGCGAGAAGCCGCGTATGCCGGCAGCGGGCGCTGGACGTTGAGCAGGTGGATTTCCACCCCGTCCTTGTAGCGATTGACCTCCTTGATCACATGGCTGACCGTGCGGGTAGAGTGTTCCGACCCGTCAACCGCCACTAACATCTTCAACATCGAATCGCTCCCGTTAACCTCTCGACGTCATTGGTTTCGGCGGCACTGACAGGGATTCAGCGTGGCGCCTTCCCCTGGCCTTCTTCAGCCACCAGGTCCACCACCGCTTTTTGTTCGCGCGCCGCACGCGCGGCCAGCCATTTGCCGACCGCGACGATGATGGCTGCGCCGATCAGCCCGGCACCCGACAGTTCGAGCTTGGCGCCGAGTATCGAAAAAACCTCGAAGTCGATCATCCAGTGGGCGTTGGCCGTGAACCACTCGACCACGACCGGGTCGGTCACCAACATTTCGCCGGCCACATAGCCGATTAGCGCCGCCCCGATCGTGATGATCACCGGGTAGCGCCCCATCAGCTTCATCAGCAGGGTGGCGCCAAAAATCACCAGCGGGATGCTGATCGCCAGCCCGAGGATCAGCAGCACGAGGCTGCCTTTGGCTACCGCCGCCACGGCGATTACGTTGTCGAGACTCATCACCAGATCGGCGATGAGGATGGTCTTGATCGCCGCCCACAGGTTGTCGGTCGATTCGACGTCGCCTTCGCCTCCGTCTTCGGGCACCAGCAGTCTGACAGCGATCCACAGCAGCAGCGCGCCGCCGATCAGCTTGAGCCATGGTAGCTTGAGCAGTTCCACCGCGACGATGGTGAGGATGATCCGCAGCACCACCGCGGCGCCGGCGCCCCAGATCACCGCTTGTGTCTGCTGACGCGGTGGCAGCGAGCGCGCCGCGAGCGCGATCACCACCGCGTTGTCCCCGGACAGGATGATGTTGACCCAGATAATAGCCAGCAACCCGGTCCAGAACTGGGCCGTCAGTATTTCTGCCATGAAACGGTTCCTTGTCGGTTTCTTCTACGTTGGCCAGGCGGGATGCAGACCGGGGTTTCAATGATACCGGAGCAGCCCGCCGGCGGTCATCACCATCAGAACAGACCGACCACTTTCCCGTCATCGGCCAGGTCGATCTTCTCCGCGGACGGCACTTTCGGCAGTCCCGGCATAGTCATGATGTCACCGCACACCATCACCACGAACTCCGCGCCGGCCGCAAGCCGCACTTCGCGAATATTGAGGATGTGGCCGGAAGGCGCACTGCGCACTTTCGGATCTTCAGAGAACGAGTACTGGGTCTTCGCCACGCACACCGGGTAGTGGCCGTAGCCGTCGTCCTGCAGCTTCTTGATCTGCGCGCGCACCTTGGTATCGGCGTCAACATCCGCGGCGCCGTAGATCGTGGTGGCAATGGTCTTGATCTTGTCCCACAGCGGCATCGAATCTTCATATACGAACTTGAAATCGGTCGGCACGTTTTCGATCAGACCCACCACCGTGCGCGCGACCTCCTCCGCGCCCTTGCCGCCGTCCGCCCAGTGCGTGGCGAGGATCACCGGCGCCTCGTGGTGCGCCATCTTTTTCTTGAGCAATTCGATCTCGGCGGGGGTGTCGAAGTTGAAACGGTTGATTGATACCACGCACGGCAGCCCATAGTGGTTGCGCACGTTGTTGACGTGGCGCTCGAGGTTGGCGACGCCCTTTTCCAGCGCGGCGAGATTCTCCTTGTTCACCTCCTTGAGCTCCACGCCGCCGTGATATTTGAGCGCGCGGGTCGTGGCGACGATCACCACCGCGGAAGGTCGGATGCCCGACATGCGGCATTTGATGTCGATGAACTTTTCCGCCCCGAGATCGGCGCCGAAGCCCGCTTCGGTCACCACGTAGTCGGCAAGCTTCATCGCGGTCCAGGTCGCAATCACCGAGTTGCAGCCGTGCGCGATGTTGGCGAACGGCCCGCCGTGGATGAACGCCGGATTGTTCTCGAGCGTCTGCACCAGGTTGGGCGCGAGCGCATCCTTGAGCAGCACCGCCATTGCGCCGTCGACCTTGAGATCGCGCGCGCGCACCGGTTTCTGGTCGCGGGTGGAGCCGACGACGATGTTGCCGAGGCGGGTTTTCAGATCCTTGAGCGAGGTGGCGAGGCAGAAGATCGCCATCACTTCAGACGCAACCACGATATCAAAGCCATCCTGCCGCGGAAAGCCGTTGCCGGGTCCTCCCAGGGCGATCGCGATGTCGCGCAGCGCGCGGTCGTTCATGTCCATCACGCGCCGCCAGGTGATGCGCCGCACGTCAATGCCAAGCGCGTTGCCGTGATGGATGTGGTTGTCGATCGCCGCGGCAAGCAGGTTGTTGGCGAGCCCGATGGCGTTGAAGTCGCCGGTGAAATGCAGGTTGATGTCCTCCATCGGCACGACCTGCGCATAGCCGCCGCCAGCGGCGCCGCCCTTCATGCCGAACACCGGCCCGAGCGAGGGCTCGCGCAGGCAAATAACCGCCTTCTTGCCGATCCTGTTCAACGCATCGCCCAGGCCCACGGTGGTGGTGGTCTTGCCCTCGCCCGCCGGCGTGGGCGTGATTGCGGTGACCAGTATTACCTTGCCGTCGGGCTTGTTCTTGAGGCTGTCGACGTAGTCGAGCGCCACTTTGGCTTTGTAATGGCCATACGGTACGAGATGCTCTTCCGGGATCCCCAGTTTCTGGGCGATCTTGGTGACGCGCAGCATCTTCGCCTGCTGGGCGATTTCGATATCCGACAATGGCAT
>JAHFRO010000035.1:3425-8018 GCA_023266245.1 Betaproteobacteria bacterium
AGAGCCTGGCCGCCGCCGAAGCTCGAACGCGGCATAAGCTCCCCGCCACGCATCACTTTCACCGCGCAGTACTTGAACTCGGGAATCTTGCCGAACGGATCGAGCGCCGGGTTGGTGAGCAGGTTCGCCGCCGCTTCGTAGTAGCAGAACGGTATGAACACCGCGCCGCGCGGCGCGCCGTCGTCGGCCCGCGCATAGAGCGAGATGATGCCGCGCCGCGACTCCACCGTGATGACGTCGCCGGGTTTGGCGCCGATCTGATCGAGATCGAGCGGGTGCAGGGAGGCGACCGGTTCGGGCTCGATCGCATCGAGTACCGCGGCGCGGCGTGTAATCGCGCCGGTGTGCCAGTGCTCGAGCTGGCGCCCGGTGATGAGCACGAACGGGTACTCCCTGTCGGGGCGCTCGTTGGCCGGAATGATGTCGGCCGGCACGAACTTGCCGCGCCCGGTGGGCGTCGGGAAGCGGTCGGTGAACACCACCGGCTGACCCGGATCGCCTTCCTTCTCGCACGGATAGGTGACGCAGCTCTCCTCTTCCAGCCGCTCCCAGGTGATGCCGGCAATCGAGGGCATCGCTTTTCGCATCTCGTTGAACACGTCCGCCGCGCCACCGTAGTTCCAGTCGAGCCCGATGCGGCGCGCGATCTCCTGGATGATCCACAGATCGGGCTTGGCTTCGCCCGGTGCTTCAAGCGCCTGGCGTCCGAGCTGCACCATGCGGTCGGTGTTGGTCACGGTTCCCGTCTTCTCCGGCCATGCCGTCGCCGGCAGGATCACGTCGGCGAGGTAGCAAGTCTCGGTGAGGAAGATCTCCTGCACCACCAGCCAGTTGAGCTTGGCGAGCGCCTCGCGCGCGTGATGCACTTCGGGGTCCGACATCGCCGGGTTTTCGCCCATGATGTACATGCCGCGGATCTGCCCAGCGTGGACCGCGTCCATGATCTCGACTACGGTGAGCCCGGGCCTGGGATCGAGTGTAGCGCCCCACAGCTTTTCGAAGCGCGCGCGTGCCTCGTTGTTGTCAACGCGCTGATAGTCCGGGAACACCATCGGGATCAGCCCCGAGTCGGAGGCGCCCTGCACGTTGTTCTGACCGCGCAGCGGGTGCAGACCCGTGCCCGGACGACCCACCTGGCCGGTCATCAGGCACAGCGCGATGAGACACCGCGCGTTGTCCGTGCCGTGCACGTGCTGGGAGATGCCCATGCCCCACAAAATCATCGATGCTTTCGACGTAGCGTAGAGCCGCGCCACCTCCCTGATCGTTTCCGCCGGTATGCCGCAGATCGGCGCCATCGCCTCGGGACTGTAGCCCGCGACGTTTTTCTTCAAGTCCTCGAAGCCGATGGTGCGGCTCTTGATGAAATCCTCGTTCGCCAGCCCTTCGTGCACGATGGTGTGCATCATGGCGTTGAGCAGCGCGACATCGGTGTCGGGCTTGAACTGCAGGAAGGTGGTCGCATGGCGCGAGAGATCGGAGCGGCGCGGATCGACGACGATCAACTTGGCGCCTTTCTTCGCCGCGTTCTTGATCCAGGTCGCCGCGACCGGGTGATTCGACGTCGGGTTGGCGCCGATCAGGAAGATCACCTCGGCCTGCATCACATCGCTGACCTGATTCGACACCGCTCCCGAGCCGATGCCTTCGAGCAGCGCCACGACCGAGGAGGCGTGGCACAGCCGCGTGCAGTGATCCACGTTGTTCGAGCCGAATCCGGTGCGCACCAGCTTCTGGAACAGATACGCCTCCTCGTTGGTGCCCTTGGCCGAGCCGAAACCGGCGAGCGCAACTTTCCCGTACTGGTCCCGGATTTCTTTGAGCTTGCCTGCGGCAAGGTCGAGCGCTTCTTCCCAGCTCGCCTCGCGGAAGTACTCGAGCGGGTTCGAGGGATCCATGGTGAAGTCCGCGTGCTTGGGCACCCCGGGCTTGCGGATGAGGGGCTTCGTGAGCCTCTGCTTGTGATGCACGTAGTCAAAGCCGTAGCGGCCTTTGACGCACAGCCGCCCGTGGTTGGACGGGCCGTCGGCGCCATCGACGTAGAGGATCTTGTTGTCCTTGATCGCGTAAGTGAGCTGGCAGCCGACGCCGCAATACGGGCACACCGAATGCACCGTCTTGTCGGGCTTCACCATCCCCACGCCGCGCGCCGGCATCAGTGCCCCGGTGGGGCAGGCCTGCACGCACTCGCCGCAGGCGACGCAGGTGGAATCACCCATCGGGTCGTCGAGATCGAACACGATCTTCGAGTGCTCGCCGCGGAACGCGTAGCCGATCACGTCGTTCACCTGCTCTTCGCGGCAAGCGCGCACGCAGCGTGTGCACTGGATGCACGAATCGAGATCGACGGCAATGCCGTAATGCGAAAGATCGGCCTTGGGCTGGTGGCGCGGGCTAAAGCGCGGCTTGCCGACCTTGAGCTTCCTGGCCCAGAAGTCGAGCTCCGAGTTGAGGGTATAGCGCTGCTTCGGCATGTCGGAGAGCAGGAGCTCCAACACCATCTTCTGCGAGGCAAGAGAGCGCTCGTTGTTGGTCATCACCTCCATGCCCGGCGCCGGCTTCCTGCAGCACGAGGGCGCGAGCACGCGCTCGCCTTTGATCTCGACCATGCAGGCACGGCAGTTGCCGTCCGGGCGCATGCCCTCCTTGTAGCACAGGCGCGGAATCTCGATGCCGTAGCGCCTGGCGGTCTGGATGATGGTCTCGCTGGCCTGGCCAACCACATCCCTGCCGTTCAGCTTGAACTCGATCGGCATCGCGTTGAGTTCCTCTTTCGTCATCGCAGTCATAAGTCACCTTCGGTGACGTGAAAAGTGAAAGGTGAAAAGTGATCCCCCTCACCCTGCCCTCTCCCCCGGTCACGGGGAAGAGGAAACGTTTCACATTTCACGTTTCACGTTTCACTTGATTTCATGCGGGAAATACTTCACCACGCAGCGGATCGGATTCGGCGCCGCCTGGCCCAGCCCGCATATGGATGCGTCCGCCATGGCGCCGGAAAGTTCCTCGAGCAGGCCCTTATCCCAGCGCGGCGCTTCCATGAGTTTCAACGCCTTGGCTGTACCCACCCGGCACGGCGTGCACTGGCCACAGGATTCGTCGGCGAAGAACTTCATGAGATTCCTTGCGGCCGCGGCCGCCTGGTCCTGGTCGGAAAGGATGATGATCGCCGCCGAGCCGATGAAACAGCCGTACTCATTGAGCGTGTCAAAATCGAGCGGGATATTGCCCATCGAAGCAGGCAGGATGCCGCCGGAGGCGCCGCCCGGCAAATACGCGTAGAACCCGTGCCCCGGCAGCATGCCGCCGCAGTATTCGTCGATGAGCTCTTTGACCGTGATACCCGCGGGTGCGAGATGCACGCCGGGCTTTTTGACGCGGCCTGACACCGAGAAGGAACGTAACCCCTTGCGTCCGTGCCGGCCGCGGGAAGCGAACCAGCTGGCGCCCTGTTCCAAGATGTCGCGCACCCACAGTAGCGTCTCCATGTTGTGCTCGAGCGTGGGATAGCCGAACAGCCCGACTTGCGCGACGTAGGGGGGCCGTAAGCGCGGCATGCCGCGCTTGCCTTCGATGGACTCGATCATCGCCGATTCTTCGCCGCAGATGTAGGCGCCCGCGCCGCGGCGAAGATAGATCGGCGGCAGCGAACACGGCGGGTCCGACTGCAGCGCCTTCAATTCGCGTTCGAGGATTTCGCGACAGCCAGCGTACTCGTCGCGCAGGTAAAGGTAGACCTCCGCGATCTGCACGGTCCATGCGGCGATGACCGTGCCCTCCAGGAAGCGGTGCGGATCGCGTTCGAGATAGTAGCGGTCCTTGAAGGTGCCCGGCTCGCCTTCGTCGATATTGACTGCGAGCAGCCGCGGCGCCTGTTCGCTTCTCACGATGCGCCACTTGCGTCCCGCGGGAAAACCCGCGCCCCCGAGGCCGCGCAGTCCCGAGTCTTCCATGCTCTTGATGATGCTCTCGGCGTCGCGCTTTCCCGCGAGGCACTCGGCGAGCAACTTGTATCCGCCTTTCCTGCGATACTCGGCGTAGGTGATGTATTTGCCGACCGGGCATCGGGTCTTCTTCGCCGCGGCGAGCGGCTTCACCTTGTCCACGGTCGCCTGCGCCACCGGATTCTGTCCCACGACCGCGACCGGCGCTTGCTCGCAGCGCCCCACGCAGGGTGCCGGAATGACGCGCACACCGGAACCCAGCACACGCTTGAGATCATCCATCAGCTGGTGCGCGCCGGCGAGCTCGCAGGACAGCGAATCGCACACGCGCACGGTTAGGGCGGGCGGAAGCGTGTCGCCTTCCTTCACCACGTCGAAGTGGTGATAGAACGTCGCGACCTCGTAGACCTCGGTCATCGCGAGCTTCATCTCGTGCGCCAGGGCGACGATGTGCGCCGCCGAGATGTGACCGTAGCGGTCCTGGATCTTGTGCAGATGCTCGATCAGCAGATCGCGGCGGCGCGGCTCGCTTCCGAGCAATGCCTGCACTTCTGCGAGGGCGCGCGGATCGACCGCGCGGCCTTTCGGTTTGCCGCGTGCCGCCTTGTCGCGCTTGAGAGTGCCGCCTTCCAACTTAATTCTCCTCATC
>JAHFRO010000035.1:8118-22933 GCA_023266245.1 Betaproteobacteria bacterium
GCTTCCGAGCAATGCCTGCACTTCTGCGAGGGCGCGCGGATCGACCGCGCGGCCTTTCGGTTTGCCGCGTGCCGCCTTGTCGCGCTTGAGAGTGCCGCCTTCCAACTTAATTCTCCTCATCAGCGGGCCGGGTTGCTTCCACCCGGAAACACCGCCGTATCGATTCGAAACAGTTCAGTCCCCTGAGGGCAATAAATTGTCAACTGTCTGATTGCGGCAAATGCGCTGCCGATCTACTTCAGTACCGACCTCAAGAGCTTGCCCATTTCGGCGGGATTCTTGGTGACTTTAATCCCGCATTCTTCCATCACCGCCAATTTCTCCGCGGCCGTTCCCTTGCCACCGGAAATAATGGCCCCGGCATGTCCCATCCGCTTCCCCGGTGGCGCGGTCACGCCCGCGATAAAGCCGACCACCGCCTTTTTCATATTGTCCTTGATCCAGCGTGCGCATTCTTCCTCGTCCGAGCCGCCGATCTCGCCGACCATGACCACCGCCTCGGTCTGCGGGTCATCGTTGAACCTCCTCAGCACATCCACATGCTTGAGCCCGTTCACCGGATCGCCGCCGATGCCGACGCAGGTGGACTGCCCGAGCCCCAGCTCCATCAGCTGCCCCACCGCCTCATAGGTCAGCGTGCCCGAACGCGACACGACACCTACCGGTCCCTTCTTGTGGATGTGTCCCGGCATGATGCCGATCTTGATCTCGTCCGGCGTGATCACGCCCGGACAGTTGGGACCGACGAGCACGGTCTTGCTTCCCTGCATCTTGTAGCGCGTGCGTATCATGTCGCGCACCGGTATGCCCTCGGTGATGCAGATCACGAGCTCGAGCCCGGCGTCCACCGCCTCGTCTATCGCCGCCGCGGCGAACGGCGGCGGCACGTAGATCACCGAGACCGTGGCGCCGGTGGCCTGCTTCGCTTCCTTGACCGTCTCAAAGATCGGAATGCCCTCGTAGCTTTGGCCGCCCTTTTTCGGCGTCACACCGGCGACGTAGCAATTACTGCCGTTGGCGTATTCCTTGCACATCTTGGTGTGGAACTGGCCGGTCTTGCCGGTGATGCCCTGCGTCATCACCTTCGTGTTCTTGTTGATCAGGATCGACATGGGTGAACCTCGATCTCACCACAGAGACACAGAGGCACGGAGAACGGCAAAACACCAGGCTTTTTCCAAGTGGCCCTTCAAACACTCACTGGTTCGACTTGGGCTTTTCGCCGGAAACACCACGAATCCTCTGTGTTTCTGCGGTTAATGTTTTTCACCATTCGCCGCGGCGACGACTTTCTGCGCGGCGTCCGCCATGTTGTTGGCGGAGATGATGGGAAGACCCGATTCCGTGAGGATCTTCTTGCCCAGCTCCACGTTGGTGCCCTCGAGCCGCACCACCAGCGGCACCTTGAGCTTGACCTCGCGTGCCGCGGCGACTACGCCCTGGGCGATCACGTCGCATTTCATGATGCCGCCGAAGATATTGACGAGGATCGCCTTCAGCTTCGGGTTGTGCAGCATGATCTTGAACGCCTCGGTCACCTTCTCGGTCGAGGCGCCGCCGCCGACGTCGAGAAAGTTCGCGGGCGAGCCGCCGTAGAGCTTGATGATATCCATGGTCGCCATCGCGAGCCCCGCGCCGTTCACGAGACATCCTATGTTGCCGTCGAGCGAAATGTAGGAGAGATCGAATTTCGAGGCCTCGATCTCGGCCGGGTCCTCCTCGTCGAGGTCGCGCATCACCACGATCTCGGGATGGCGGAACAGGGCGTTGTCGTCGAAGTTCATCTTGGCGTCCAGGGCGAGCACGCGCTCGTCGCCGGTGACTATCAGCGGATTGATTTCGGCGAGCGCGGCGTCGGTTTCATCGAACGCCTGGTACAGCCCTTTCAGGAAATCGTGCGCCTGCGGCACCGCCTTCGCCGGTATGCCGATCTTGCGCGCGACCTCTTCCGCGTCCTTGTCGGCAAGTCCCTGCGCCGGATCTATCGTGATCTTGTGTATTTTCTCGGGGCTTTTTGCGGCGACTTCTTCGATGTCCATTCCGCCCTCGCTGGAAGCCATCAGCACCACGCGTTGCGAGCCGCGGTCCACTACCATGCCGACATACAGTTCCTTCTTGATGTCGGCGCCTTCCTCGATCAGCAGTCGCCGCACCTTCTGTCCCTCGGGCCCGGTCTGGTGGGTCTTAAGTTGCATGCCCAGGATCTGGCTCGCGTGCTGCTTCACTTCATCGAGCGACTTCGCGAGCTTCACTCCGCCGCCCTTGCCGCGCCCCCCGGCGTGGATCTGGGCCTTCACCACCCACACCTTGCCGCCGAGCTTCTTCGCCGCTTCCGCCGCCTCGTCCACATTGAAGCAGGGGTAGCCGCGCGGCGTGGCCACACCGTGCTTGCGCAGAATCTCCTTCGCCTGATACTCGTGGATTTTCATCGTTGACCTGTGTCGTTCGGCTGTCGCTGCGGTGGCATTGGCTGCGGCACCGACCTAAATCTATTACAGCCGTCTGCGCACCGGCCTTGACCGCAGTCAATATTCCAGGCTCGCCCGGGGGCGGCGTGCGACGCGCGCGGGAACGGACATGCTCTTGCGCGTCATGTGGGGCGAGGCGTGCGCGGTGTCGAGCCGGGGCAGTATAACAAAACCGTACTCACGCCCTTGCTGACTACACACGCGACGAGTGCGAGCACCACGGTAGCGTCATGCGCGGCGTGGCGTGACAGCGGCCGTCTGATGCGGGTGTGACTGCAACGGCGCTGGGGGGCTGATACCGCGCGCTTAGCTCGCGCGAGCTGGCGCAGGGTACTGCAAGATCAACTATACGGCACTGCATCAAACCTGAATATCGGCACAATTTGATGCAGGAAGCGAGCTCCTATTTATTCCAGAATCTAGGTGAAAAAAAAAGCGCAACCTTATGGGGTTGCGCTAAAGTTCCACCAAAGGAGGAGGTTTTGGAGGAGTGTGTCGCACCGTTGCGGTGCTGGACACGTGATTATTATGCCATTCGATCGTGGTCATCTGCAAGCGATTTCTATTGCGTTGCAATAATTCAATACGTGGTGAAGCTAATAGAGAAACATATTGTCTTTCAAGAAGTTACCTGGCCATGCGGACCGGGGCAGTCTGATTCAACGCACCACCAAGACCGGTATCCGGGCGTGCGTGAGGACCTTGCGAGTTTCGCTACCGAGCAGCACGGCGGCGAGGCCCTTGCGGCCGTGGGAGGTCATGACGATGAGATCGCATTTGCGCGCGTCGGCAGTCTTGAGTATGGCGTCGTACGGATGGTCGCTGGTCTCGCATACCGTGTCGCACGGCACGCCTGCGTCCTCGGCACTCTTGCGCACGAACGCAAGATAGTTCTCCGCGCGCGCCTTGGCTTCCTCTTCGATGCGCTCCTCGGTCACGGGATCGAATGCGCCTTCGTACGCGATCAACAGGTGGTAGTCGGGAATCACGTGGATGCCGGTGATCCTCGCCTGATGGATTTTGGCGAGTTCCACCGCCGTGCGCACCGCACGCTGCGACAGCTCGGACCCGTCGGTCGGTATCAGAATGTTCTTGAACATCGCGCCCTCCTCTGCGCCGAGGCGCTCCTCTCGCCTCGTTCCATTATCTGGACCCGGCGCAAAGCTTGTCGTTCCGGGGGTTCGCTGTCAAGGGTTGCTTGCGGCACGGGCGCAAGCCCCGCGCACGGGCGTGGCACGAACGCGGCCTGCCCGTGCAGACCGGCTCAATCAGCTGCTTTCGCCCCGCTTCCGCGATCCAGGGGCTCGCTATAATCCAGGCACGGCCGACCGCACTATGGCCCGTGCAGAGAAGGCGAAAAACCGATGCGACGCACCTTTCTTTTAACCGGCGATGTCAACCTGATGAACGTCACCGACCCTGCCGTGCCGTTTGCGCGGATCGTGGGCACCTTGCACAGCGCCGACGTGCTTTTCTGCAATCTCGAGTGCTGTCTTTACGCTGCGCCGGCCGATCGCTCGCTGATCGACGAGGGCTTCTACGCGGCCCCGGCTGCGGGGCGCGCTCTGACGCTCGCCGGCTTTCATGTAGCCGGCAACGCCAACAACGTGACCTACGGTGCGGAAGCGATCAGGTCCTCGCTCGCGGAGCTTGACCGGCTCGGCATTGCGCACACGGGGGCCGGCGCGAACAGCGCGCAGGCGCGGGCACCGGCTGTGGTTGAGTGCAAAGGCCTGCGTGTCGGCTTCCTGCAGCGCACCTCCGTCTATTGGCCGACCAATCACGAAGCCGGTGAGCGCTCGCCCGGCGTGGCGGCGCTGCGCGGTCACACCGCTTACCAGCTGCCGCTGCACAAAACGCGGCCCGAGGTGCCGCCGGCGAACCGCCCCGGCGTGCCGCCGGAAATCCTGACCTGGGCCGACGCCGGTTATCTGGCGCAGTATCGCGACGAACTCGCCGCGCTCAGGCGCCAGGCCGACATCGTGATCGCGTCGCACCACTGGGGCCTTCACGAAGAGGTATTGCAGTACATGACCGAAATCGCGCACGCGGCGATTGATTCCGGCGCCGACATCGTCGTCGGTCACGGCCCGCACTACTCGCTGCCGGTGGAGATCTACCGGGGCAAGCCGGTCTTCTACGGTCTCGGCAACTTCTCCTTCCACACCGGCCACGGGGGTCGCCAGCACGGCGACTGGGTCGGCATGATGGCACGCGTCAGTCTTGAAGAACGCGGGATCGAGCGCGTGTCGTTCCGATTCGTGCGCCACAACGACCGCAACGAGACCGTGTTGTGCGCGATGAAGGACGAGCAGGAAACCCTCGCCAGGATCACCGAGCGCAGCGCACGTTTCGGCACGCGCATTGGGGTCGAGGGTGACGAGGCGGTGGTGCGGCTGCGGGCGTAGCCCCCGCTCTGCAACAGCGCGCGTCCCCGGCTACTTAGCCAGACCCAGCTCGGTCAGCACCGCCTTCGCCTCATCGTATTCGGCCTTCCAGTGCCTGGCGGTGTCGCCACTCGCCTTGTAGACGTTCGCCATGTCGAATTTCTCCAGCTCCTTCTTCCACTCATCGGTCTGTACCAACTTCGCGAGCGCGTCGTCCCAGAACTGGACCTGGGCACGGCTCATGCCTTTGGGTGCGGCGAGCCCGCGCCACAGTTCATCAGGTAGTGGCCGTCGCCGGCGTGCTGGGCGAGGTAGGCAAGGCCCACCGCCCCGCCGCCGCCGGGCTTGTTCACCACGGTGATTGGCGTAGGCACGAACTTCAAATCCTGCAGGATCTTCTGAATCGTGCGCCCAGTGCGATCCTGGGGGCCACCGGCGCTAGTGCCGATGATGATCTCTACCGGTCTTTCGGGTTTCCAGCTTTGTGCGAGCGCGCTGGCCGCTGCCAGACACGCGCCCGCGGTGAGCACGACCGCCTAAAGGTTTGCCGAATTATAAGGCAGCGTAGCCGGCGCTCGGCGTGGAGATTATCAGCGGGCTGCGCCTGATGCTCTCTCGCCTTGTGGGCGGCGGCCAGCGTGCTATGCGGGTTTCTTGTGCCTGCCGGTCGCGGCGCGAAAGCGCGTCAGTTTCTCGATCAGCACCGCGCCTTCCTGCAGCAAGAACTCCTTGAACGCCACCGCCACCGGCGGCAGCCGCTTGTTCCTGCGATGCACCACGTGCCACGCGCGCACCACAGGAAATCCTTCGACGTCGAGCACCGCCAACATTCCCGCCTGCACTTCGAGTCCGATGGTGTGGGCGGACAGGAAGCTTATCCCCATCTCCGCCATCACCGCCTGCTTGATAGTTTCAAAACTCTTGATTTCCATCGCGATGCGTGGCTTGAAGCGGTGCTCGGCAAACGCTTCATCCATCGAGATGCGAGTATCCGATCCCGGCTCGCGCACGATGAACTTCTCTTCGCCGAGCACGCGCAGTGGGATGCGGCGCCTGCCCGCCAGGTGATGATCGGGAGCGGCCACGATCACCTGCGGCTGCGGCGCGAACGCTTCAACGACCGTGTCGCCCTCCGCCAGCGGCCGCAGCAGGATCGCGAGATCGGTAGCGTTGTCGGCGAGCTGATGCAGCACCTCTTCGCGGTTGTTGACGGTGAGCTGAATGGTGACGCCTTCGTGGCGGCGGCAGAACTCCGCCAGCAGCCGCGGAAAGAAGTAGTCGCCGGCGCTGATCACCGCAACGTTGAGCTTGCCGCCGCGGATTCCCTTGAGCGCTGCCAGCGCCTCCTCCGTCTCGCGAAACTGCTGGATGACGGCGCGGGCGTGGCGCAGCATCTCGTGCCCGGCGGGCGTGAGATAGATCTTCTTGCCCAGCTGCTCGAGTAGCGGCAGGCCGGCATGTTCCTTGAGCTGCCTGACCTGAATCGAGACCGCGGGCTGTGTCAGGTGCAGTTCTTCCGCGGCGCGCGAGTAGCTCAGGTGCCGGGCTACGGTCTCGAACACCTTGAGCTGGCGCAGCGTCGCGTTCTTCATCGCACGCCTCACTCCCCTATCATAAGCAATAGTTTATCACTATGATAAAAAACTTTGACTGTTTCTTATGGTTTGCCGCGGCTAGCATGGCTTCCGTGTGCGGCTCAACCGATCCGCCGACTGGACAGGACACAAGGAGGATTACGATGAACATCGAAACACTGCGCTTTGATTCAGCGTCGGCACTTCCCGATGCTGACGATACTCACCGGTGCGCCTACAACGGAGCGTTCTGGGACATGGGTTTCAAGTGGCAATGGGACATCGATACTTACCGCGAACTATGCCGCATGCCGGAGGAAAAGGCGCGCATCCGCGCTTACGTCGAGCGCCACCAGCCGCACCTGCTCAAGGCGTATGACCCGGATTTCCTGGCCGACCTGATCCACGACAACAAGGTGCGGCGCCACGGCGCGATCGTCGCGGCAAAAGCGGCCGGCAAGCCGCTCAACCTTAGCTGCAACGCGTTGAAGGCGGCTGAGTGATAAGAATCTGCGTGGTGGGCGCCGGCTCGATCGGCGGCTACCTCGCCGTGTTGCTGGCGCGCGCCGGCAACGAGGTCACCGTGATCACACGTGGCGCGTTCCCTGCCCGCGGCCGGCTAATCCAGCACCTCGCCCGCACCGCCTCTTTGATCGATGGTGTGGTTGGCCTGCCATTCCAGCGCGCGCACCAGGGCGGAGTGGTCCCATTGCGAGCCACCGCGCGCGGCGCAGGCGTTGAACAGCTCTTGGCAGCTTGCGGTATGGGGCAGGCTGAGGTGCAACGCGCGCGCACCCGCGAGCGCGAGATTGAGGTCCTTCTGGTGCAGCTCGATGCGGAAGCCCGGATCGAAGGCGCGCTTGATCATGCGCTCGCCGTGGATCTCGAGAATCTTCGAGGAAGCGAAGCCTCCCATCAGCGCTTGCCGTACCCGGGCGGGATCCGCGCCCGCCTTGGAAGCGAACAGCAGCGCCTCCCCCACCGCTTCGATGGTCAGGGCGACAATGATCTGATTGGCGACCTTGCAGGTCTGCCCGTCGCCGTTGCCGCCGACCAGCGTGATGTTCTTGCCCATCAGCTCGAACAACGGCTTGATCTTATTGAACACGTCCTCCGGGCCACCGACCATGATTGTGAGTGTCGCCGCCTTCGCTCCGACTTCGCCGCCTGAAACCGGGGCGTCGAGGTACTGGCAGCGAAGCTGGTTGATCTTCTCCGCAAAGCGCTTGGTCTCGAGCGGGGAGATCGAGCTCATGTCCACCACGATCTTGCCCGGCGCGAGCCCCTCTGCAACGCCCGGTGTACCGAACAGCGCCGACTCCACGTGCGGGGTGTCGGGCACCATGGTGATGATGATATCCGCCTTCTGGGCCACGTCCTTGGAATTCGCGCAGGGTTTCCCGCCCTGTTCGATGAGATATTTCGGTACCGGCTTCAGGTCCGACAGATAGACCTCGTGTCCGCCCGCGATGAGATGTCCGGCCATGGGCGCGCCCATGATGCCGAGACCGATAAATCCGACCTTGCTCACAGTGCCTTCTCCTTTAACGGTTGCAGATAGTGACTGGCCCAGCGCAGCCCCTCAAGCGTCGTGGTGCGCGGCTTGTATTCGCATCCGACCCACCCGTCGTAGCCCAGCTGGTCGATGAAGCGGAACAGAAACGGGTAGCTGATCTCGCCCGTCCCCGGCTCGTTGCGTCCGGGATTGTCGGCGAGCTGCAGGTGCGCGATGCGCTGCAGGTTGGCCTCAATGGTGCGCGCCAGGTCGCCCTCCATCACCTGCATGTGGTAGATGTCGTACTGCAGCCACAGATTTGGCGAGCCGACCTCCGCCATGATCTCGAGCGCCTGCCGGGTGCGGCACAGGAAGAAGCCGGGGATGTCGCGCGTGTTGACGGGCTCGATCAGCAGTTTGATCCCGGCCTGCTTGAGCTTGCCCGCGGCGAAGCGGAGGTTCGAGACGAAGGTCTCGCGCAGTTTCTCCGGCGCGACGCCCGCGGGCGCGATGCCGACGAGGCAGTTCAGCTGCCTGCAGCCCAGTGCGGTCGCATACTCGATCGCTTTACCGACGCCGTCCTGAAACTCGCCGACCCGGTCGGGATGGCAGCCGATGCCGCGCTCGCCCTTGGCCCAGTTGCCGGCGGGCAGGTTGTGCAGCACCTGCGCGAGCTTGTGCTTTTTGAGCTCGTCGGCGAGCCGGTTCTTGTCGTAGTCGTAGGGAAACAGGTACTCGACCCCGATGAACCCGGCTTTCGCCGCAGCGGCGAAACGGTCCATGAAGTCGAGCTCGTTCCACAGCATCGTGAGATTGGCGCAGAACTTAGGCATGACTACGCTCCCATGAATTGCGGTCGGCCCTGACGCGCTATGCGGCCTTGGCCAGCTCCTTCTCTTCCTCGACGTCGAGGATTTCCTCGAATTCAGTGATCTTATCGATCTCGGGCCCCATTGAGATGTCGGTCTTGCGTTCGGTGATGACCTCGACGATCACCGGCAGGCGCAGCTTCTCCGCCAGCTGGCGCGCCGTCTGGATGGTTTCCTGGATCTTGTCCGGCTCGAATACGCGAAATGCCTTGCAGCCGAACGCCTCGGTGGCCTTGACATGGTCGACGCCGTACTCGCCGATCTCGGGGCAATTGATGTTCTTGAATGCGAGCTGCACCTCGTAGTCCATCTTGTAGCCCTTCTGCGCCTGGCGGATCAGCCCGAGATAGGAGTTATTGAGCAGCACCATCACGAACGGCACCTGGTACTGCGCGGCGACGGCAAGCTCCTCGATCAGGAACTGGAACGAATAGTCGCCCACCACGCCCACCACTTCCCGGGACGGGTCCGCGAGCTTGGCACCGATGCAGGCCGAGATCTCCCAGCCGAGCGGACCGGCCTGGCCGCAGATGATGTAATTGCGCGGCTGGTTGATCTTCTGGAACTGGCCCGAGGCGATCTGGTAGAGCCCAATCGCAGTGACAAAGCGCGTATCGTCGTTGAACGCGCGGTTGATCTCCTGGAACACGCGCTGCGGCTTGACCGGCACATTGTCGAAATCGGTACGCCGCAGCATGGTGCGCCTGCGGCTCTCGCATTCCGCGACCCAGCGGCTGCGGTCAGTGAGCCTGCCCGCCTGTTTGCGCTCGCGCGCCGCCGTGACCAGCAGCTCGAGCGCCACTTTCGCGTCGGAGACAATACCGAGATCGGGGCAGAACACGCGCCCGATCTGCGTCGGCTCGATGTCTATGTGCACGAACTTGCGGCCGCTGGTGTAGACCTCGACGCTGCCGGTGTGGCGGTTTGCCCAGCGGTTGCCGATACCGAGCACGAAGTCGCTGCGCAGAAAACTGGCGTTGCCGTAGCGATGCTGCGTTTGCAGCCCGACCTGGCCGGCCATCAACGGATGATCGTCGGGTATCGCCCCCCAAGCCATCAGCGTCGGCACCACCGGTGTGTTGGTGAGTTCGGCGAACTCAACGAGCAGTTCGCAGGCATCGGCGTTGACCACGCCGCCGCCGGCGACGATCAGCGGACGGTTCGCCCGGTTCAGCATCTCGAGCGCTTTTTCGATCTGCTTGCGGCTGGCGCGAGGCTTGAACACCTCGAGCGGCTGGTCGGCCTCGGGATCGTACTCGATGATCTGTTTCTGCACGTCGAGCGGCAGGTCGATCAGCACCGGCCCCGGTCGGCCGGAACGCATCACGTGGAAAGCGTGGCGGAACGCCCACGGCACTTGCGCGCCTTCCATCACCGTGACCGACCATTTGGTCACCGGTCGCGCGATCGCGGCGACGTCGATCGCCTGGAAATCCTCCTTGTGCAGCTTCGCCGTGGGCGCCTGTCCGGTAATGCACAGGATCGGCACGCTGTCGGCCATCGCGGAGTAGAGACCGGTGATCATGTTGGTTCCGGCGGGGCCCGAGGTCCCGATGCACACGCCGACCTTGCCGGCGGCGGCGCGGCTGTAACCTTCCGCGGAGTGCGTGCCGCCCTCCTCGTGCCGCACCAGAACATGCCTGATCGAGCTGCCTCGCAGTGCTTCATAGAAGGGAAGGATCGCCGCGCCCGGCACGCCGAACGCCACCTTGACGCCCTCGCTTTCCAGCACCCTGATCGCCGCTTCCGCGGCCGTCATCTTTGCCATGTTTCCACCTTGCCCTCTGTAGACCGCAGTGAATTCCGATTAGTAAAAGCTCATTCTGCAATGCGAAATTTACGGTAGCCAGCCGCAGATTACATTGATCGAGATCAACTTTTACAGTCTGGGATCACGGCTGGTTGGTTTGTATGCGCTTGAAATAAATAATGAAATTACCTAGACCCCGGTTTTGAAACGGCGCGCAGCTTGGGCCGGCGTCGGGCGCCGCTCGTATCTTATGGCCCCTCGTCGCCCGACAGCCGCAGGCTGCGCATGTGGTACGGCTTGCCGGCGTGCTGCGTCAGCACGCCTTGGTTGATATCCACGCCCAGTCCCGGCGCCATCGGCAGTTCAATGTAACCGTTTTTCGGCTTCAGCTGATTAGGCGACACCTTATCGCCGAACTCCACCAGCGGCAGGAAATACCCGGTGATCGCGCGATCTCTTTCAGCTCCAAGATTCCGCCGACGCACGCCACATCGGGATTGAGAATGTCGGTGGCGCGCTTTTCCAGCAGCGGCCGGAAGCCGGTCTTGGTTTTTGATCGAGGTGATTTTCATCGTCGTGCGAAGATAGCGAATGGGGGAGCAAGCGAATCTATGTCGCGCCGCTCTGGTGTGTCAAGCGCGGTGCTATGCTTTCGCGCGATTTCCTCCTGCAACCATTCCAACATCTGAACTCGAAAAGGAACGCACTATGAGCGAATCCGTCCTGCGCGGCGCGCTGCCGCAACCTGAAACCAGCTTGGAAGATCTCGTCACTGCGCTGCTGCCACAGGGTTTCGCGAAGATCGTTCAGCCGATCGCCTCCACCGTCATCACCACCGACGACAAGGGTCTCACGGCCGGTGAAGTGAAGATCGCAACGCGCAGTGGCCCGGTCCCCGCCTATCGCGCCATGCCGGAGAAGGGCGGCAAGTTTCCGGTGGTACTGGTGGTGCAGGAGATCTTCGGTGTGCACGAGCACATCAAGGACGTCTGCCGCCGGCTCGCCAAGCTCGGTTACTTCGCGGTTTCCGTCGAGCTCTACTACCGCCAGGGCGACGTTTCGAAAATGACCGACAACCAGGAAATTTTTGCCAAGGTGGTCAATCACGTGCCCGACAGCCAGGTAATGTCTGATCTCGATGCCGCGGTGGTCTATGCCGAATCCACCGGCAAGGCCGACACGGGTAAGCTCGGTGTCACCGGCTTCTGCTGGGGCGGGCGCATCACCTGGACCTACTGCGTACACAACCCCAGGGTGAAAGCGGGCGTGGCTTGGTACGGCAGGCTGATCGCGCCGCAGAAGGCGCCACTGCAGCCCGCGTACCCGTTCGATCTCGCGCCCCATCTCAAGGTGCCCGTGCTCGGGTTATACGGCGGCGCGGACGCCAGCATCCCGGTCGAGCACCTCGAACAGATGCGCGCAGCCCTGAAAACGGCCGGCATCACGCACAGCGAGATCATCGTCTATCCCGAGGCGCCGCACGCCTTCTACGCTGATTACCGGCCGAGTTATCGCAAGGACGCGGCCGAGGACGGCTGGAAGCGGATGCGGGAGTGGTTCAAGAAACACGGCGTGGCATAAATGAAAAAGGCGGCTCACGCCGCCTTTTTCGTGACGATCGGCGACGGATACGCCGTCGTCGTCGAACGGATGCCGATTACTTCTTAGTGCCTTCCGGCTTCTGATCCTTCTTCTTACCTTCGCCCTTGGTCTTCTTGCCTTCGCCCTTGGCCTTGCCTTCGCCTTTGGCCTTGGCTTTAGCTTTGGCTTTGGCTTTGGCTTTGGCTTTGGCTTTGTCAGCCTTCGGCTTGTCAGGCTGAGCCGGGGTGGCCGCAGTCGCAGGCTTAGCCGGGGTGGCCTTGGCGGCATCGCCCTTGGCCGGTGCCGCAGGCTGGGCCGGGGTCGCCTTGGCGGCATCGCCCTTGGCCGGTGCCGCAGGCTGGGCCGCGGCGCCGAAAGTGCTCGCCGCAAAGGCCGCAGCAATCAAAGTTGACAGCAGTTTGCTCATGTTCATTCCTTTCCTCGAGTATGGGATGGTTATGTCCGGAAGCACGCCTCCGATCACGACTATAACGCGCGAGCCGCCCGGCGGTTGACTGCAGCCGGATGCCGGAGCGCCGCGCCCCCGAGTACAGTAAAATACCCCGCTGCTTCCGGCCCCCGGCAGGGCAAATTTCCTCCCGTTCGACAACCATACCTATTACAACGTCATGGACCTCCATCTTTCCGGTCGCAGCGCACTGATTACCGGCGGCTCGCGCGGCATCGGCTTCGGCGTCGCGCAGCTGCTCGCCGCCGAAGGATGTCACCTCCATCTCGCTGCCCGCACTGCCGCCGATCTCGAGGCAGCGCGCGCGAAGATCCTTGCCACCCATAAGGTAAACGTCTCCTGCCACGCGCTCGACCTTTCTTCACACGACGGCACGGTGAAACTCGCGCACGAGTGTGGCGAGGTTGACATCCTTATCAACAACGCTGGCGCGATACCGCAGGGCACGATTACCGGCATGGACGACAAGCAGGTGCGCGATTCGTGGGAGCTCAAGCTCTTCGGCTACATCAACATGACGCGCGAGATCTACCGCAAGATGTGCGAGCAGCGCCGCGGCGTCATTATCAACGTCATCGGCAACGCCGGAGAGCGTCCCACGGCAGGTTACGTTGCGGGCAGCATCGCCAACGCCGGCTTGATGGCGATGTCGCGCGCCCTCGGCGCCGAAAGCCCGGATTACGGCGTGCGAGTGCTTGGCGTCAATCCCGTTGCAACCGCGACCGAGCGGGCGGTCGCGCGCTTGCGCGTTCGCGCCGAAAAGGAGCTGGGCGACGCCGAGCGCTGGCGCGAGCTGATCAAGGGGCTGCCGTTCGGGAGGCTCGCCACGGTGGAAGAGGTGGCAAACGTGATCGTATTCCTCGCCTCCGACCGCGCCTCGTACATGACCGGCACGATTGTCATGATCGACGGCGGGTCGAGCTTCAGAAAGTAGGCCGGGATTCGCGGGAGCGCTCGTAGCGCAGCCACCTGCGCTACTTGGCTGGCGGCTTCTGCCAGGCCTTGTCCACCGCACCGAGAGCTTCTTCGTACGCCTTGCGCGCCCGCGCTTCCTTCGCCTTCGCCGCGTCCAGGGCTTGCTTCGCGGCTTCCGCCTGGCGCCTCAGTTCATCGGCCTGCTTCTGCGCGGCGCGGAGCGCCTCTTGAGCGTTGAGGTTATCCTGCTCGGCGAGCTTGGCTTCGTACTGCGCCTGCCGTAGCTCCCGGAACGCGGCACCGGTCTGCTGCTGGCTGCGCTGGATCGCGGCCTCGCGCTGGCTCAAGTCCTCGACCGGCGCCTGGGCGAAGGCCGCCGCGGCCAGCGACCACGACAGTATCATCACGCTCGTCTTGCGCATGCAAGTAAAGTTCATCTCGTACGCTATGGTATCACCGCACCCCGTTCACGGCTGCGCGAAAGACGGCGGCTCTCGCCGGCAGGTTTCAAGCGGGTTTCGCGTGCGTAGAATGGGGGCCTTCGTGGGTCCGGTCTCCAGGCTTTCCCACGAAACGGCATAGGGAGGAAAAATGACCGCCGAAATCAGGATTTACAATCCCGGGACATTAGGCACGCCGCTGGGCCAGTACTCGCACATCGCCCGCGCACGCGCGTCCGAGTACCTGTTCATCGCGGGGATGGTTGCGTCCGACAAAACCGGCGCCATCATCGGCAAGGACGACTTCGATGCGCAGGCAAGACAGGTCTTCGACAATGTGCGCGCCGCGCTCGAATCGGCCGGCGCATCGTTCAGGAATGTCGTTCAGTTCACGACCTATCTGGTCGATTCGCGCCTGATCGAAAAATTCATGACCTTCCGGCTGCGGGAGTTCCCCCAAATGTTCGCCGGTGCACCGTACCCGCCCAACACGCTGCTGATCGTAGACCGGCTGGTGCGCGAAGAGTTTCTGATCGAGGTGCATACGATTGCAGCGATATAGGCAGGAGTGGGTCTGGTTGGATTCGAACCAACGACCAAGGGATTATGAGTCCCCTGCTCTGACCGGCTGAGCTACAGACCCGCTGCGGATAGTATAAAGCGAAGCGGGCCGCCACCCGGGCGGCCCGCGCGTGGCGCAGTGGGGCGCTTAACTCTCGTTATCGAGGAAGCTGCGCAGCCGCTCCGAGCGCGAGGGGTGGCGGAGCTTGCGCAGCGCCTTGGCCTCGATCTGGCGGATGCGCTCGCGCGTCACGTCGAACTGCTTGCCGACCTCTTCCAGCGTATGGTCGGTGTTCATCTCGATGC
>JAHFRO010000036.1:0-5542 GCA_023266245.1 Betaproteobacteria bacterium
AATTCCTGACCGGCGCGGCGGCAGCGACCACCGGCGCGGCGATCACCGGCTTTCCGATGATCTCGGTGGCGCAAGCTCCCATCGTGCTGAAGATGCAGGGCGCGTGGGGCGCCAAGGACATCTTCAACGAGATGGCGCAGGAGTACGTCACGAAGGTGAACGACATGGCCGGCGGCCGGCTGCGCATCGACTTCCTCGTCGCCGGCGCGGTGGTGAAGCCGTTCGAGGTCATGGACGCGACGAGCAAGGGCGTGCTCGACGCCTGCCATTCCGTGCCGGTGTACTGGTACGGCAAGCACAAGGCGGCGTCGCTCTTCGGCACCGGGCCGGTGTTCGGCAACGACGCGCACCACACGATCGCCTGGTTCTACCAGGGCGGCGGCAAGGCGATCTACGACGAACTGGTGCAGAAGCACCTGAACCTCAACGTCGTCGGCTTCCTGGTGTTCCCGATGCCGACGCAGCCCTTCGGCTGGTTCAGGAAGCCGATCAAGGACGCGAAGGAGCTCAAGGGCATGAAGTACCGCACGGTTGGCCTCGCCGCGGACCTGTTCCAGGCAATGGGCGCCAAGGTGACGCAGCTGCCGGGCGGCGAGATCATGCCGGCGCTCGAGAGGGGCGTGATCGACGCCTTCGAGTTCAACAACCCGACCTCCGACATGCGCTTCGGCGCCCAGGACGTGCTCAAGAACTACATGATGGGCAGCTACCACCAGTCCTCGGAGAGCTTCGAGATCGTCTTCAACAAGACGAAGTACGACTCGCTGCCGAAAGACCTGCAGGCGATCCTGCGCTATGCCGTCGAGGCCGCGAACTCCTCGAACTTCTGGCTCGCGATGGAGAACTACTCGCGCGATCTGCAGGTCCTGAAAGAGAAGCACAAGGTCAACGTGATCAAGACGCCGAGAAGCATCATGGTCGAGCAGCTCAAGGCCTGGGACGCGCTGACGGAGGAGCTGTCCAAGGACCCGATCAACAAAAAGATCATCGATTCGCAGCGCGAGTG
This sequence comes from Betaproteobacteria bacterium, assembly GCA_023266245.1. Lineage (GTDB taxonomy): Bacteria > Pseudomonadota > Gammaproteobacteria > Burkholderiales > SG8-41 > SG8-41. The sequence goes on from JAHFRO010000036.1 coordinate 1,007, forward strand.
GTACCGGCGCGTCGTGTACTACGAGCAGTACAACACGGCCGACTACCGGCTCGCCTTCGAGCACGTGTACAAGACCAAAGTCGTCTGAGCGTGCCTGCGCTATTGAGTTGAGCGTAACGACCGGGGCGACGCGGGGAGCGTCGCCTCGTTTTTTTCGTGGCGCGGGTGGGCGCGCAGGGAGTTCACATGATTAATCGCTTCATCTACGGCATGAATGTTCTGAGCCGCATGATCGGCCATGCCTTCGCCTGGGGCCTCGTGATCCTGACGATGGGCACCTGCTACGAGGTGTTCGTACGCTACGTGCTGAGGGCGCCGACGTCCTGGGCGTTCGACATGAGCTACACCTTGTACGGCGCGATGTTCTTCATGGCCGGCGCCTACGCGCTGTCGCGCGGCGCGCACGTGCGGGCCGACATGTTTTACAGGCTGTGGGCCCCGCGCACCCAGGCGATCGTCGAGCTGGTGCTGTACATCGCGTTTTTCTTTCCGGGCGTGCTTGCGCTGGTGATCTCGGGCTGGGACTACGGCCTCGGCTCGATGAAGATCCGCGAGGTGAGCGTCAACAGCCCGGCGGGCGTGCCGATCTGGCCGCTCAAGATGCTAATCCCGTTCGGCGCCGGGCTGCTTGCGCTGCAAGGCTTCGCCGAGGTGCTGCGCTGCATCCAGTGCCTCCACGACAATCGCTGGGCGCCGCGCCTGCACGACGTCGAGGAGCTCGAGAAGCAGCTCCTCGAGGAGCACGCGAAAAAGGCCGCCCAGGAAGGCGCGCAGGGAGCCGCGCGATGATCGATCCGGGAATCGTCGCCCTGGTGATGATCGCGGTCCTGGTGTTCGCGATCATGATCGGCTTCCCGATCGCCTTCACCCTGATGGCGCTCGGCGTAGGGTTCGGCTACTACGCCTACTTCCAGCCGCACCAGGCCTTCTTCGACAACCGCGTGTTCTATCTCCTCACGCAGAACACCTTCACCGTCATGAACAACGACGTGCTGGTGGCGGTGCCGCTCTTTCTGCTGATGGGCTATCTCGTCGAGCGCTCCAACCTGCTCGACAACCTGTTCTACAGCATACAGCTCGCGCTCAGGCGGATACCGGCGTCGCTCGCCGTGGCGACGCTCCTCACCTGCGCGCTGTTTGCGACCGCCACGGGCATCGTCGGCGCGGTGGTGACGCTGATGGGGCTGCTCGCTTTCCCGCAAATGCTGAAAGCCGGCTACGACGTCAGGCTGGCCTCGGGCGTGGTGTGCGCCGGCGGCTGCCTCGGCATCCTGATACCGCCTTCGATCATGCTGATCGTCTACGCCGCGATGGCCGGCATGTCGGTGGTCCAGCTCTACGCCGCCGCGCTCGTTCCGGGCTTCATCCTGGCCGGGATGTACATTGTGTTCGCGGTGGGCCTCGCGATATTCAAACCGCAGCTCGCGCCGCCGCTGCCCAAGGAGGGGTTCAAAGTGCCGGTGGCACAGGTGGTCGTGCTGCTGCTGAAGTCGTTCGTGCCGCTCGCGGTCCTCATTCTCTCCGTGCTCGGCGCGATCATGTTCGGCCTGGCGACGCCGACCGAGGCGGCGTCGCTCGGCGTGTTCGGAGCGGCGACGCTGGCGGTCGCCTACCGCCAGTTCACCTGGGGGCGGCTCAAGGAATCCATTTACCTCACTGCGAGCACCTCGGCGATGGTGTGTTTCCTCTTCGTCGGCTCGGCCACCTTCGCCGGCGTCTTCGGCTACCTCGGCGGCCAGGCCATCATCGAGAAATTCGTGCTCGGCCTCGAGATGAGCCCGCTCACATTCCTGCTCGTCGCGCAGCTCATCATTTTTGTCCTCGGCTGGCCGCTCGAATGGACCGAGATCATCATCATCTTCGTGCCGATCTTCCTGCCGATGCTCGGGCATTTCCAGATCGATCCGCTGCTGTTCGGGGTGCTCGTGGCGTTGAACCTCCAGACGGCGTTTCTCTCGCCGCCGATGGCGATGGCCGCCTATTACCTAAAGGGCATTGCGCCGCCGCACGTGCTGATCACGCAGATCTTCTGGGGCTGCATGCCGTTCCAGATGATCGTGATCCTGTCGATGGTCGTGATCTACCTCTGGCCGCAGCTCGCGTTCTGGCTGCCGAGGGCGATTTACGGCAGCTAGCTTCGATGGACCCGGCTCAAATGAACTGGCTCTCCGCGGCAGATGCCGCGCGTCTGATCCGCGACGGGGCGATCAGCTCCGAGCAGCTCGTCGAGGCGTGCCTGGCGCGCGTGCGCGAGGTGGACGCGCGCGTGCAGGCGTGGGCGTTCCTCGACCCGGCACACGCGCTCGCGCAGGCGCGCGCGGCGGACGAGCAGCGCAAGCGGGGCACGCCGGTTGGTTCGCTGCATGGGGTGCCGGTCGGAATCAAGGACATTTTCGATACCGCCGACCTGCCAACCGAGGACGGCACCGTGCTTCACGCCGGGCGCACGCCCGCCGCGGACGCGACCGCGGTGATGCGGCTGCGATCCGCCGGAGCGGTAATCATGGGGAAGACGGTCACCACCGAGCTGGCGACCTATGCCCCCGGCAAGACGCGCAATCCCCACAACCCGGAGCATACGCCAGGAGGCTCCTCGAGCGGCTCGGCCGCCGCGGTCGCGTGCGGGATGGTGCCGGTTGCGATCGGTTCGCAGACCAATGGCTCGGTCGTTCGTCCCGCGGCCTACTGCGGCGTCCATGGTTTCAAGCCCACCCATGGCCTGATTTCCCGGCACGGCGCGCTGAAGCTGTCGCGCACGCTCGACCACGTCGGCGTTTTCGCGCGGACGGTCGAGGACATCGCCCTGGTCTGCGAGGAGCTGGTCGGCTACGACGAGCGCGATCCCGACACGCGGCCGGGGGCCCGCATTCCGTTCATGGGCATTGCCGCGGAGGAACCGCCGTTGCCGCCGCGTCTCGCGTTCGCGAAGACGCCGCTCTGGGATCAGACCGAGCCGGAAACGCGCGAGGCGTTTGCTGAACTGATCGAGCACCTGGGCGGCCAGGCCGAGGAATTGACGCTTCCCGAAAGCGCGCGCAAGGCGCTCGAGTGGCATCGCACGATCATGGAATGCGAGATGGCGGCGAACCTCGCGGCCGAGTACGAAAAAGGCCGCGACAAGCTGAGTGAGCGGCTCCGCGGGCAGCTCGAACGCGGCCGCAAACATACGGCGTTCGAGTACCAGACGGCGCTCGCGCGCATCCCCCTGCTGAACGCGGGCTTTGCGGAACTGTTCGAGCGCTACGACGCGATTCTCACGCCGGCGGCGGCCGGCACAGCCCCGAAGGGGCTTGCTTCGACCGGCGATCCGGCTTTTTGTACTTTGTGGACGCTCTGCGGCATGCCCGCATTGAGCCTCCCGCTGATGCAAGGCGCGAACGGCCTGCCGCTCGGCGCGCAACTCGTCGGCCCGCGCGACGACGACGCGCGCCTCCTGCGCACCGCGCGCTGGCTCGCGACCCGCGTCGAAGCGGGCTGATCCGGGAATAGGAGCACGACGATGGTTTTCAGGATCTTTGCGGGCATCGTGGCGCTGGCGCTTTTCGCCGGTTTCGTCCTGCCATACGTGCTGAAGATGAAAGACATTGCGCTGGGCCTGGTATTGCTGATCGGCCTCGCGATGATGGCGTGGGATCTCTGGGAATCGATCAGGGAGAAGGAAGATTGACCGCGCCGACGCAGCGGCGCGTTTCGCGGCGTAGGTTTCTCCTCGGGGCGTCCACGCTCACCGCCGGCGCGGTGGCCGGAGGCTTTCCGGCGATCGCCATTGCGCAATCCCCCGTTGTTTTCCGGTTCCAGGGCGCGTGGTCGGCTCGCGACATCTTTCACGAGTACGCGCTCGATTACGCCAGGAAAGTGAACGACATGAGCGGCGGGCGCGTCAGGATCGACGTGTTGCCCGCGGGCGCGGTCGTAAAATCGCAGGATCTGCTCGACGCCGTGCACAAGGGCGCGCTCGACGGCTGCCATGCCGCGCCGGCGCTGTGGTCGGGCAAGAATTCCGCGTTCCCGCTGTTCGGCGCGGGGCCCGCGCTCGGCATGGACGCCAACAATTTCCTGGCGTGGATGCGGTATGGCGGGGGGGACGCGCTGTATCAGGAGCTGCACGACCGCGCGCTCAATTTGAATATCGTGGGGTTCCTGTACGGGCCGATGCCGAGCCAGCCGCTCGGATGGTTCAAGAAACCAGTGACCGCATCCGCCCAGTTCAAGGGTCTCAGGCTCCGGGCCACGGGCCTATCCGCGGACCTCTACCGGCAGATGGGCGCTGCAGTGAGCGAACTGCCGGACGAGGAGATCGTTAGCGCGATGAAGCGGGGGCTGGTGGATGGCGCGGCGTCCAACAATCCCACCTCGGACCGGCAGCTCGGCCTGCCGGGTGCGGCGGGTACGTGCATGATGCAGAGCTTCGACCGGCCGGCCGAGACGTTCGAGATCCTGTTCAACCGGAAGAAGTTCGAGGCGTTGCCGTCCGATCTCCGGGCGATCGCGCGGCACGCGGCCGAGGCGGCGAGCGCCGACATGTCCTGGAAGGCG
>JAHFRO010000036.1:5642-11951 GCA_023266245.1 Betaproteobacteria bacterium
ATGTGCGCGCTCACCGACCGCATTGACGCGAAGCTGCTCGAGCGCTGCCCCAAGCTCAAAGTGGCCGCCAACATCGCGGTCGGCTACAACAACATTGATCTCGCCGCCTGCACCGCGCGCGGCGTGATGGCGACGAACACCCCGGAGGTGCTTACAGATACGACGGCCGATCTTGCATTCGCGCTGTTGCTTGCCACCGCGCGGCGCCTGACCGAAGCCGAGGCCTACATCCGCGCCGGGCTATGGCAGGGGTGGCATCTCAAGCAGCTGCTCGGCGTCGACGTGCACCACGCAACACTTGGCATCATCGGCATGGGGCGCATCGGCCGGACGATCGCCAGGCGCGCGCAGGGTTTCGAGATGCGCGTGATCTACCACGACCCGGTGCGGCAGCCTGCGGATGTCGAGCGGCGGCTGAATGCGACTTACGCGAGCAAGGATGAGCTGCTGGCGCAAGCCGATTTCGTGATCCTGCAAATGCCGTATTCGCCGCAGACGCACCATCTCATCGGAGCGGCGGAACTGAAGAAGATGAAACCCTCCGCGGTACTGATCAACTCGACACGCGGCGGCGTCGTGGACGACGCGGCGCTCGTGGCGGCGCTGAAAGCCGGCACGATCCGCGCCGCCGGGCTGGACGTATTCGAGAACGAACCCAACCTCAATCCCGGGTTTCTCCAGCTCGACAACGTGGTGCTCGTCCCGCATATCGGCAGTTCCACCGAGGCGACGCGGCGGGCGATGGCGATGACCGCTGCAAAAAATCTGGTCGCGGCGCTTGCTGGCCAGACGCCCCCGAATCTGCTCAACCCCGAGGCGAAGAAGAAATAGCCGCCAAGGAGCCAAAAAAAATCAAAATTAGCCGCCAAGACGCCAAGCGCGCCAAGAAAACCGAAACAATTGAGCCGCAGATAAACGCAGATGAACGCGGATAAGACAAAGCTGAACCGCCAAGGACGCCAAGGAAAAGCAGAACAAGAATTGAACCGCCAAGCTTGCCCTCGACTCGATCGGGGGACGCCAAGACGCCAAGAGAAGCAAGAGATGGAATCAAACCGAGTCGCGGAATAACGCCCCGGCTCGCTTGAGGATTGAGGGCGTCAAGCGCACAATGCCGATTTACAAATCGGCTTTTAGGCCAACTACTTCATGTTGGGCTGCGGAAGTAACAAGGGAGCACTGATTGCAGTTCGAGTGGGATCCGGACAAGGCCGCCGAGAACTTCACTAAACACGGCGTCTCCTTCGAAGAAGCGGCAACTGTCTTTCGCGATCCACTGTCGGCCACCGGCCGCGATCCCGATCACTCGACGGGCGAAGAGCGATACGTCACGTTCGGCCTTTCCAATCGGGGCCGCTTGCTGGTCGTTTCTCACACCGAGCGCGGGGATATAATTCGCATCATCAGCGCTCGCCTCGCGACAAAGGGCGAAAGGACAATCTATGAAGAAGGCTAGCCGCAAGCTTATTGATGAACTTCGGCCCGAGTATAAGCGCTCGGATTTTGGAGAGCTGGTGCGCGGAAAGTACGCCGCGCGCGCTATCGCTTCGACGAACGTCGTCGTGCTTGAACCTGAAGTGGCGCGCGCCTTCCCAAATGACCGCGCTGTGAACGACGCTCTGCGGTCCCTGCTCCCTTCAGGCAAGAAGTCCGCACGCCCAACCGCGCGTTCAAGCCGGACAGCGCGCAAGCGCGCCACCGCTTAACGCAACGTTAAGCTGTTGGATCTTGGAATTCCTTGGCGTTCTTGGCGGCCTTGCCGGTCCGATCAGTTTTTGATTTTCTCCTTTTATTCTCGTCCTTGATTTTCTTGGCGTTCTTGGCGTCTTGGCGGCGAAATATCTTGTGGAACCGCTTTACAAACTGAGCTTACGCGAGGCGGTGCGGCGCATTCGAGAAGGCACGCTGACCGCAGCAGAATTAACGCGCGCGTGCCTGACGCGCTGCTCGCGGCTCGAGCGCAGGATCGAAGCGTGGGAACATCTCGCCGCCGGGCAAGCCGTCGAGCGCGCCGAGGCGCTGGATGAAGCGCGCACCGCGGGCAGGACGCTGCCGCCCCTGCACGGCATCCCGCTGGCGGTCAAGGACATCATTCATGTCACGGGCATGCCGACCACCATGGGCTCGCCGATCTACGCCGGTCACATCGCGAGCGAAACGGCGCGCGTGGTCGAACAGCTCGAAACTGCCGGCGCCATCGTCCTCGGCAAGACCGTGACCTCGGAGTTCGCGTATTACACCCCGCGCAAGACGCGCAATCCCTGGAATCCCGCGCATACCCCCGGCGGTTCTTCGATGGGCTCGGCTGCGGCGGTGGCGGCGGGAATGGCTTGCGGCGCGCTCGGTACCCAGACCAACGGCTCGGTGATCCGCCCCGCGGCCTACTGCGGCGTGGTGGGCTTCAAGCCGAGCCACGGCACGATTTCCGCGCACGGCATGCTGGCCTTCGCCCCGACGCTCGACACCGTCGGCGTGCTCGCCCGCAGCGTCGCCGATGCCGTGTCGCTCGCCGCGGTTGCTGCCGAGGCGGAGCACCGGCTGGCGGCCGAAGTCGCGGTACTGGCGCGCCCGCCGCGGCTCGCCGCGGTGCGCTCGCCGGTGTGGGCTGCCGCGGAGGACGCGCAGAAGGAAATGTTCGCAGCCAACATCACGGCGTTGCGCCGGGCGGGCGCTACCGTGGACGAAACGGAACTACCCGGCATTTTTGGCGAAGCGCATGCGGCCCAACGCTGCATCATGGCCTGCGAAGCTGCGCAGAATCTGGGTCCCATACAGCGCCAGCATCGGGACCAGATAAGTGCGCGGCTCAATGCCTTTCTCGACGAAGGAGCGGGAATCGCGGAAGCGCGATACCGCGCGGCGCTCGCAACGCGCGCACGGCTGCAACAGGAGTTCGCACGCTTCATCGGCGGCTGCGACGCGCTCGTGACTCCACCCGCGACCGGCGAGGCGCCCGCCACGCTGGAGCAGACCGGAGACCCGACCTTCTGCACCATCTGGACGCTGCTCGGCGTGCCGACGGTCGCGATTCCGGTGGGCCTGGGGCCGCGCGGTTTGCCGCTGGGTCTGCAGATCGTGGGAGCGTCCTGTGGCGACGACGCCACACTCGCGGCAGCGGCGTGGTGCGAGCAGGTATTCCCCTTTGAAGGATTGCGAGATTGAAGCCGCGCGCAAATCGTAATCGGCGCCTGCGCTTAGCGCCCTAAGCTCGAATGGGGCTCAGTTTCGCGCGCGCCCGCCGTCCGGGCGGGCGCAGGAATGACGCCGGCAAGCCCTGCAGTGACACTGTTGCTTTGCCGGCGCTTCGTGTCACAATTCGCCTTCTACAACGGTTCCCGGGACCGCCGATAACCATATCCGGGATCACGCGCTCAGGGACGGCAATGGTCGAGCACGCGACGGGGGAGCAAGTCTACACCGAGCAGGTACGCCACCTGTACCGCTTGTCGCGGCCGTCGTACATCGCCACCCTGGTGAATGCCAGCATCGTCGTTTTCGCCTTGTGGGGCTTGGTTTCGAGCGCCCTGCTCGGGGCCTGGCTGTGCGTGATATTTGCGACGACCGCCGCACGCTACCTGTTGTATCGCGCGTACCTCAGGATCGCGCCGCCGCCCGAGCAAGCGCGCGTCTGGGCGTGGCGCTTCGTGCTGGGCGCCGGAACCGCCGGGCTGCTGTGGGGCTTCCTCGGCTCGGCCCTCTATCCGGTCTCCTCCCTGCCGCACCAGTTCCTGGTGATCTTTCTCATCGGCAGTATGGTGGTCACAGCCATGGTGATCCTGGCGCCGGTGCGCCAGGCGTTCCTCGCTTACCTGCTGCCGGCGCTCGCTCTCGTCACGGCCACGGTGTTCGCCCAGGGCACCACCCTGCATCTTTTCATGGGCGTGCTGATGATCGTGTTCCTGGCGGTGTTGCTCGCCACCGGACCGGTGATCTCCGAGATGATGCGGGAGTCGCTGCGCGTGAAATTCGAGAACAGCGCGCTGGTCGAGCGGCTGTCGCAGGCGAACCGCGAGCTCTCCGGGCGCGTCGCCGCGCAGCAGCGCGCCGAAGAGGTGCTGCGGCAGACCTCCGAAAAGTTCGAGGCGCTGATCGATGCATCGCCGCTCGCGATCATCCTGCGCGATGCCGAGGGACGCGTCGAGAAATGGAATGCGGCGGCGGAGCGCATGTTCGGCTGGACCGAAGACGAACTGCGCGGCAAGCCCGCGCCGCTGTTTCCGCGCGGGCGCGAGATGGAGGGGCTGCGCAACCGCGAGCTCATCCTGCGGGGCGAGACCTTTGCCGACGTCGAAGCGGTGCACGTGCGCAAGGACGGCACCCCCATCAACGTCAGCATGTCCGCCGCGCCGGTGCATGACGCTTCGGGCAAGGCGGTGGCTTATCTCACCATCGTCACCGATGTCACCGAGCGCAAGCGCGCCGAGCAACGCCAGGACCTGGAGAACGCGGTGACATTGCTGCTGGCGGACGCGCGCAGCCTCGAGGAAGCCATGCCGCGCGTCATCCAGACCCTGTGCCAGAGCCTGGGCTTTGCTTACGGCGCGCGCTGGATCGTGGACAACAAGGAAGTGGTGATGCGCTGTGCCGAAAGCTGGTGCGTTCCTGACCCCGCGGTGGAGGAATTCCGCCTCATGAGCGTGGCGCGGGTCGAGATGCCGGGAATGCCCGGGGGGCTCAACCGCCGGGTGTGGGCGACCAGTACTTCTTGCTGGATCGCCAACGTGGAGCAGGATGCGACCCTGCGGCGGCGCGAGTTCGCGGTCGAGGCGGGCCTGCAGTCCGCCTTCGCGTTCCCGATCCTGGTGGGCGGCGAATTCTACGGAGTGATGGAGTTTTTCGGGCGCGGAACGCGTGCGCGCGACGAGCGGGTGGTGGAGGTCGCCCAGACGGTCGGCATCCAGATCGGGCAGTTCGTCGCCCGCAAGCAGGCGGAAACCAATCTGCAGTTCTTCGCCAGCCACGATCCGTTGACCGGGCTGTTCAACCGCGGCATGTTCAACCAGCGCCTGCACCAGGCGCTGGCGCAGGCGCAGCGCTTCGAGCGCAGCCTCGCGGTTCTGTTCATCGACCTCGACGGCTTCAAGGTCATCAATGACACGCTCGGGCACAACGCGGGGGACGCGCTGCTCGCCGAGATCGCCGCGCGTCTGCGCGCCACTCTGCGCGAAGGCGACGTGATCGCGCGCATGGGCGGTGACGAGTTCGTGGTGCTGATCGAGGAGTTCGGCGAGCCGGTTCAGATCGGCGAAGTGGCAAAGAAGGTCCTCGAGACCGTTGCCAGGCCGTTCATGCTGCAGGGACAGGAATGCCAGGTGACGGCGAGCCTGGGCATCAGCACCTATCCGGAGGACGGCAAAGACGCGCAGATACTCGTCAAGAACGCCGACATCGCGATGTACCGTGCCAAGGAGCAGGGCAAGAACAACTTCCGCTTCTACGCGCCGCAGATGAATGTCCATCTGATCGAGCGCCTGTCGCTCGAGTCGAACCTGCGGCGCGCGATCGAGCGCAACGAGTTGCTGCTGCTCTATCAGCCCAAGGTCGGCATCCGCGACGGGCAGGTCACGGGCGTGGAAGCGCTGGTGCGCTGGCAGCATCCGACGCAGGGCGTGATCAGCCCTTCCGAGTTCGTGCCGGTGGCGGAGGACGCGGGACTGATCACGGCGATCGGGGAGTGGGTGCTGCACACGGCGTGCGACCAGGTGCGTGCCTGGCGCGAACAGGGGCTGCCGCTGGTGCGCATGGCGGTCAATGTGTCGCCGCGACAGTTCGCGCAGGAAAACCTGATCCATATGGTGCGCGAAGCCCTGCACCGCTCGGGCGTGGATCCGGCGCGGCTCGAGCTCGAGATCACCGAGGCCATGGTGATCCGCAATCCGGAGCGCGCCGAGAAGCTGCTCGCCCAGTTCAAGGAGCTCGGGGTGCGCCTGGCGATCGACGATTTCGGCACCGGCTACTCATCCCTCAACTACCTCAAGCGGCTGCCGATCGACAGCGTCAAGATCGATCGCTCGCTGATCCTCGATCTGCCGCGCAGCGCCGACGCGGCGGCGCTGTCGCGCGCAGTGGTGGCGATGGCGCACAGCCTCAACATAAGGGTCACCGCCGAAAGCGTGGAAACGCGCGAGCAATGGGAATTCCTGCGCGAGCTGGGCTGCGAAGAAATGCAGGGCAATTTCTTCAGTGCACCGGTGCCGGCGGACATCGTGGCGAGCATCCTGCGGCAGCCGGCGGCGGCGGGGCGGCGCGCCAACGTGCAGACGCTGCGCCCGCGGCGCAGCGAGAACAGCTCCGATACTGAAAGCTGAT
>JAHFRO010000036.1:12051-16794 GCA_023266245.1 Betaproteobacteria bacterium
CCGGTGCCGGCGGACATCGTGGCGAGCATCCTGCGGCAGCCGGCGGCGGCGGGGCGGCGCGCCAACGTGCAGACGCTGCGCCCGCGGCGCAGCGAGAACAGCTCCGATACTGAAAGCTGATTTAGAGCCTCTAAGCGCCAATCCTCGGTGATAAGCCGCGGCAGCGCTTCTCCCGCCGCGCGCCGCGCAGCACGTAGTGCGCGCGCGGGCTGAGCGGTGTGGGCTGCGGGCTGACCTCCACCACCATTATGCTCATGCGAACACCACGTGTCCGGGTCCGGGTGCCTCGCGCCGGCATGGCCGGATGAGCGATGTTATCGGCCGCGAATGATAGCCTGAAATCGCCGCGCCAGCGCTTGCCTTATCGCGCTGATAGGCTAAACTTGAAACCAACGGCGTCGCCAGTGCGTGGCGCAAAGGAGGCGGCGATGAAAACGCTAAGGCAACTCCTGCAGGCCAAGACCTACGGCATACTTTCGATTGCGCCGGATGCGCGCGTGTACGACGCTCTCCAGCTGATGGCGGACAAGAACGTCGGCGCACTGCTGGTGATGGACGCCGGACAGTTGATCGGCATCATCACCGAGCGTGACTATGCGCGCAAGGTAATCCTCAAGGGCAAGTCCTCGCTCGACACGCCGGTGCGCGAGATCATGACCGACAAGGTGCTGTGCGTGCATCCGAATCAGACTGTCGAAGAATGCATGGCGCTGATGACCGACAAGCGCTTCCGCCACTTGCCGGTGATGGAAGGTAACAAGCTGGTCGGCGTGATTTCCATCGGCGACCTCGTCAAGGAAGTGATCTCCGAGCAGGAGCAGACCATCAAGCAGCTCGAGTCCTACATCCATAGATGAGCCGCCAAGACGCCAAGGACGCCAAGAAATTCTGCGATCAAAGATCAATCATTCTGGACGCTGTCTTGAGCCAAGCCTGTTGCTCCTCCAATACGATAGTCGCGAGGCATTAAGAACGCACATATTTAGCATGTCTATTCGTTTTCCTTGGCGCTCTTGGCGCCTTGGCGGCTGATTTGTGATGCGCTTCGGCGCGATCGTCATCGGTGACGAGATCCTGAGCGGCAAACGCCCGGACAGGCACTTCTCCAAGGCGATCGAGACGTTGGGGGCGCGGGGATTGCAGCTCGAGTGGTGCCAGTACCTGGCTGACGAGCCGGAACTCATCACCACGACGCTCAAGCGCACCTTCGCGGGCGAGGACGTGGTATTCAGCTTCGGCGGCATCGGCGCGACTCCCGACGACCACACCCGCGCCTGTGCGGCGCGCGCCGCCGGCGTCGCGCTCAAGCTCCACTCGCAGGCCGAAGCCGAGATCCGCGCGCGCTTCGGTGAGGAAATCACACCCAAGCGCCTCATGATGGGCGAATTCCCCGAGGGCGCCGAGATCATCCCCAATCCCTACAACCGTATCCCCGGCTTCAGCTTCAGACGCCATCATTTCCTCCCCGGCTTTCCCGAGATGGCGTGGCCGATGATGGCGTGGGTGCTCGACACCCATTACGCGCATCTCTTCGCGCCCGGCAGCGTCGCCGAGTCCTCCATCATCGTGCGCGGCGCGGGGGAGAGCCAGCTGATTGACCTGATGAACGACTGTCTCAGGCGTCACCCACGCCTGAAGGTGTTCAGCCTGCCGCGCATGGAGCCCGACCGCCACATCGAGCTCGGCGTGCGCGGCGACCCCGGCGAGGTGGCGACCGCGATCGCGGTGATTAAGGAAGGGGTGAGCGCTCTCGGTTTTCCGTGGACTGATCCGGCCTGACTACCAAAACAAAAAGCCCCTGGGGATATCCCAGGGGCTTTTCTGCGGTTCCGAGTCAGGCCGGATTAGGCCTTCTTGGCCTTCTTGGCGCCGTTCACCGCTTGCTTGGCGACTGCTTCCAGGTTGGACTGGGTCGCTTCGGTAAACTGCTTGGCCACCTTCGACAGGTTGTCGTAGGCGGAATTGACTGCGGCGATTCCCGACTTGAGGGCTGCGATGCCGACTTCGGATCCCGCCGGCGCCGTCTTCACCATCTTGTCGAGCGCCGCCACCACTTGCTTGTTGTACTCGGACACTTGCTCTTCCACGAGCTTGCCGAATTCCGCCTGGGTGTTCGCGGCGACGTCATACACGCTCTTGGCGTAGGCGGTTGCCTTCTCGATGGCGGGTTGTGCCAGGTTGTCCTTCAGCGTAGTGAGCTGCTGCAGGTCCTTGATCCCGGCCAGCGCCTGTGCGGCTTCCGCAGAGTCCGCGAAGGCGTTCTTCGCGACCTTGATCTGCACCTCGAGCATGCGTTCAGCGCCTTCCAGCGCGACGGCGGCGAACTTCATCGCCACTTCCAGATTTGCCTTGTTGATTGCTACCCATTGTTCCGGTGCTTGATACATAGTGCGCTCCTTAAAAAAACTAACTAAGAATCATGAGGTTGCTGTGTCATTGTCTCTAAAATGCTGCAATGCACAATCGTTATTATATGGTTGAAAACAGGCATGTCAAGAGGTTTAGCATAAAATATTTTGCATCGCAATAAATTAGCGAGCCATCACCACCGCGTTTTGACACGGTATAAGGATGCCTATAGCATTAAAAAACGTTTCCCAATCAGGGGGCTATGTCCGGGAAACGCCCTCCTGAGGCCGCGCCCACAAGAGCACCAGCCATGCCCGAAGCTGCCGCCACGCCGCTGAATGCGCCGCAACTGCGGCAAACATCGGCTGCGGACGGAACGGTGCGCGTCGAACTTTGCGGTGCGTGGAATCTCGCCGCGCTCGAGCGGCGGCTGGCGCAGCTTGCGCCGCAGCTCGCCGCATACGCCCGCGACGCAGGATGCCATTGGGATTTGAGCGCGGTGACTGTGCTCGATCACGCCGGCGCGCTGCTGCTGTGGCGCGCGTGGGGCAGAAAACGCGTGCCACGACTCACCCTCAGGCCCGAGCACGAGGCGCTGTTCGACAATCTCACTGCGCCGCGCCGTGAGCTGCCGAAGCCCCGGCAGGACTGGCGGGCGCAGGCGATCGCCGTGGGCGAGCAAATACTCGGCCTGCTCGAACATCTTTTCGCTGCGACGCTGCTGCTGGGGCGCGTGGTGATCGATGCCGCGGGACTCATGCGCCACCCGCAGCGCATCCCATGGCCCGAAATTTCCGCCAACATCTACCGCACCGGCGCGCAGGCGCTCGGCATCACCGCGCTGGTCGGTTTCCTGATCGGCGTCGTGCTGTCGTATCTCTCGGCGCAGCAGCTCAAGCAGTTCGGCGCCGACATCTATATCATCAACCTGCTCGGGGTGAGCGTGATCCGCGAGCTCGGGCCGGTGCTCGCCGCGGTGCTCGTCGCCGGCCGCTCGGGCTCCGCGATGACGGCGCAGCTCGGCGTAATGCGGGTGACCGAGGAGCTCGACGCGATGACGGTCATGGGCATCCCGCACACCGTGCGGCTCATCTTGCCGAAAATGGTGGCGCTCGCGATCTCGCTGCCGCTCATCGTCCTGTGGACCGATACCGTCGCGATACTCGGCGGCATGGTCGCGGCTTCTGCCGAGCTCGGCATCCCCTATCGCTTCTTCCTGTCGCGCCTGCCCGACGCAGTGCCCATCGCCAATCTCTGGCTGGGGCTGGGCAAGAGCGTCGTGTTCGGCATCCTGATCGCGTTGATCGCTTGCCATTTCGGGCTGCGGATCGAGCCTGACACCGAGAGCCTGGGCGCGGGCACCACCGACTCGGTGGTCACCGCGATCACCACGGTGATCATCGTGGATGCGGTGTTTGCGGTGATGTTTTCCGACGTGGGGAGCTTCGAGTGACCGAGCACGTGGTCGAGGTCAAGGGACTGTGGACGCGGTTCGGCCGGCACGCCGTGCACCGCGGCATCGACCTGCGCGTGGAGCACGGGGAGGTGCTGTCGCTGGTGGGCGGCTCGGGCAGCGGCAAGACCACTCTGCTGAGACAGATGCTGGGGCTGGAAAAGCCGCACCGGGGGCAAGTGCGCGTGCTCGGCGAGGACCTGCACCAGTGCGAGCCGTCGGTGCTGCAGCGGTTGCGCAACCGCTGGGGCGTGCTGTTCCAGGAGGGCGCCCTGTTCTCGGCGCTCACCGTATATGACAACGTGGCGCTGCCGTTGCATGAGTTGCGCACCCTGGACGAAGAGCTGATCCAGGACCTGGTCCTGATGAAGCTCGAGATGGTGGGCATCGAGGCCCGCCACGCCAGCAAGGTGCCCGCGGAGCTTTCGGGCGGGATGGTGAAGCGGGTGGCCTTGGCCCGGGCGCTCGCGCTCGAGCCGGAGCTCCTGTTCCTGGACGAACCGACCGCGGGGCTCGACCCCGACCGCAGCGAGAGCTTTGTCCAGCTGATCGAGGAGCTGCGCCGCGAGCTCAACCTGACGGTGGTGATGGTGACGCACGATCTTGATACACTGGTCGCGCTCTCGAGCCGCATCGCGGTGCTGTTCGACGGCCGGCTGGTGGTCGTCGGCACGCTCCGGGAGGTCGTGCACAGCGAGCATCCCTTCATCGTCAACTTCTTCCTCGGCGAGCGCGGCCGGCGCGCGCTGGAGGCGGTGTGGGATACGCTGGGTATGGGCGAGGACATGCCGCAGCAAGCGGCACAGGGGAGCGCCTGACATATGGAAAACAAGGCCTACGCGCTCGCGGCCGGCTTGTTCACGCTGCTGCTGGGTGCGGGCGTCATCTTCGTCGCGATGTGGTTCAGCGGGAAAACCGAATCGCGCGAGAGCTTCGTGCTG
>JAHFRO010000036.1:16894-18486 GCA_023266245.1 Betaproteobacteria bacterium
TATGGAAAACAAGGCCTACGCGCTCGCGGCCGGCTTGTTCACGCTGCTGCTGGGTGCGGGCGTCATCTTCGTCGCGATGTGGTTCAGCGGGAAAACCGAATCGCGCGAGAGCTTCGTGCTGGAGTCGCGTTACCCGGTGACCGGGCTTAACACGCAGGCGCCGGTACGCTTCCGCGGCGTGGACGTCGGCAAGGTCGACGCCATCGAATTCGATTCCAAGGACGTGCGTCTGATATTGATCCGCATCGGCGTGCGCACCGATACGCCGATTACCAAAGGCACCTACGCCCGGCTCGGCTCCCAGGGGGTGACCGGGCTCGCCTACGTGATCCTCGACGATGACGGAGACAAATCCGAGCGGCTGGCCGCGGATCAATCCGGAGAGACCCGCATTCCGGTGCGGCAGTCCTTCCTCGACGAGCTGTCGGGTGCCGGCAAGGACCTCGTTTCGGACGCCGACCAGGTAGCGCGACGGTTGAATGCGTTGTTGAGCGAGGGCAACCAGGCGCAGCTGATGAAGACGCTCGCGAGCCTGGAGGGGGCGACCAACCGCATCGGCGAGCTCGCGCTCAAGCTCGATCCGGCGATCCGCAACGTGCCGGCACTCACCGAGGATACGCGCAAGGTTCTGGCCCGCGCCGACACGTTGCTCGCCAACATGAACCAGCTTACCGTCGAGCTCGCGCAGCGCGTGGACACGCTGGAGCGCGTGGCGAAGAGCGCGGAACAGGTGGGGGGCGCCGCGCAGTCGTTCTCGGGTACGGCGGTGGCCGACACCCTGCCGCGCATCAACGCGCTGCTCGAGGAGCTGGCGCGCAACTCGCGCAATCTCGACCGGCTGCTCACCGAGCTGAACGAGCAGCCCGCAAGCCTCGTGTTCGGCCGGCCGGCGGTGGCGCCCGGACCGGGCGAGCCCGGTTTCAATCCGCGCCGCGGAGGCACCCAGTGACGAACAGATGGCAAAAAGCGCTGTATGGCGCCGCGAGCACGCTGGCGGTGGCCGCGTTGGCCGGTTGCGCCCTTGGCCCGCAGATGAAGGAGCAACCGGCGAGCTATGACCTCGGTCCGCCGCGCAGCCATGCCGCGACCAATCCTGGCATCCAGGCGACGCTGCTGCTGCCCGAGGTGACCGCGCCGGCGTGGCTCGACGGTCAGGGCATTATCTACCGCCTGAGCTACGAGGACGCCGCGCGTCCGCAGGCCTACGCGCACAGCCGCTGGGCGGCCTCGCCCGCCGCGCTGTTGACGCAACGCCTGCGCAACCGCTTCGCCGCGGCGAGCACGAGCGGCATCGTCACCGGTTCCGACGGCACTCGCGCCGACTACGCGCTGCGCGTCGAGCTGGAGGACTTCAGCCAGTCGTTCAACGCGCCGAACGCGAGCCGGGTTGCAGTGCGCGCGCGCGCGAGCCTGGTGAATCTCGCCCATCGCACGCTTGTCGCTCAGCGCGTCTTTTCGGTGGAGCGGCTTGCGCCGAGCCACGACGCGCGCGGCGCGGTCACGGCGCTGGGCGAAGCGAGCGATGACCTCTTCGAAAGACTGCTCGAGTGGGCGGAAGAGCGGCTCAGGGCCGCCGGGAGCAGGTAGGAAGG
>JAHFRO010000036.1:18586-22918 GCA_023266245.1 Betaproteobacteria bacterium
GCGCGAGATCCCCGCTGACATCATCTACGAGGATGATCTCTGTCTCGCCTTTAGGGACATTAACCCGCAAGCGCCTGCTCACGTGCTCATCGTTCCGAAGAAGGAGATCGCGCGGCTGGCGGACGCCACGCCCGAAGACCAGGCGTTGCTCGGGCATCTCATGCTCGCGGCGGTCAAGGTGGCGCGCCAGCTCGGCGTCGATCAGGCGTTCCGGGTTGTCGTCAACAACGGGGCGGAGGCCGGGCAGAGCGTATTTCACCTGCACCTGCACATCCTCGGCGGGCGACCGTTCCGCTGGCCGCCGGGCTGATGCGAGGGAGGAGGGCTGAGGGCGGAGGGATGACCCGAAGCCTGATTCCAGCCTCTTGTCGTTTCCCTCATACCTCATCCTTCATCCCTCATCCCTTCAGGTCTCGAGCGGCAGCCGCACCGGTTTGCCGGTGGCGACCGCGCGCTCGATGGCGAGCGTCGTCTCCAGATTGATACGCGCCTGCTCCGGGGTGGTGTGGGCCGTGGGATGTCCGGTAACGAGGTGGTCGAGCCAGGCGCGCGTCTCGTTGCCGAGCGGGCCCCAGAAATCGCCCACCGCCCAGTCCCCGGCGGTGTTGCTGCCGAGAAACGCCATGTTGACGCTGTGGTCCGGCACGTAGGGGTGCGGGATGCCCTTCTCGGAGTACAGCAGGTGGTCCATGTGGTCGTCGTCGATCAGCATCGTGCCGTGGGTGCCGAGGAGTTCCACGCGGTCGGACTGGCCGAGCGTCGGGTACTTCTCGGGCAGCGCGTAGCTCACGCCGAGGTTGACGACGGCGCCGTCGGTGAAGGTCACGATCGCCCAGGTGACGTCGTGCGCGCCGTAGCCGGCTTCCTTGAAGATCCCGCTCTGGCCGCGCGCCACCACTTCCACCGGCGTGTTCCCCTCCAGGAACCAGCACATCAGGTCCACATAGTAGGTGAGCACGTCCATCACCGGCGTCGCGTGCGCGTCGCGCTTGAGGATGGCGAACGCCTGCGCGCGCGAGTTGTAGACGCGCGCCAGCCCCCCGACCACCCTGCCGAGCCGGCCGTGCAGCATCTGCTCCTTCGCGCGCAGGAAGCATTCCTTGAAGCGCCGGCTGTAGCCGACCCGCAAATCGCCGCCGGTCGCCCTGAGCGTGGCGAGGATGTCGTCCGCGTCCTTGAGCGTGAGCGCGATCGGCTTTTCCACCAGCACCGGTTTCCCCAGCTCGAGCGCCCGGCGCACCGGCGCCGCGTGCTGGCCTTCGGGCGTGGACACGAATACGGCGTTCACTTCCGGCCGGGCGATGACCTCCAGGTTGTCGCCCGAGTGGAAATCGGCGCCCGCCTGCTCGGCCAGCGCGCGCGCGCGCTGCGGGTCGAGATCGGAGACGGCGAGGAAACCGACAGCGGGATGCTTGGCGGCGAGACGCGCCCGCAACGTGCCGATGCGGCCCGCGCCGACCACCGCGATCCCAAGCTCCTTGCGATTCACCGTGTTCCTCCCCTGGATGCCAGATGGTAGCGGAAAGCGCGAGCCGCGGCGACCACGTGCTCGCAGCGGGGCGCTGCGTCGTCACGCTCTCGACCGCGTTATGGACCGAGTTTTCTCCACCCGCACGGACACCCTGATGGCTGGCGTTGTGTGCCGTGCAGCATCAGCCCGCCGCGCGTTGCTTACTGCTTCAGCGGCCATGTTGATGGTGTTATTGCATGGCTATGTAAGGTTTGACCGCTTGCTCCGGTCTTGTATCTCAGGACTCGCGGCCCGGCTTACGTGCGCCGCGAAACGATGAACTCTCGAAAGTGGAGGAGATCCGATATGCGTTGCGAGCTTAAGCCCGTCGTCAAATCATTGATATCCACCGGTTTGGTAACGCTCGCGCTGGGCGCGCCGGGCGCGTTTGCAGCAGGTCCGTGTAGTCCTTGCGGCGCCAGAGCACGCGCGTCGAAGAGCGCGGCCAATCCATGCGCGGCCAAGAACCCGTGTGCGGCGAAGAGCCCGTGTGCCGCTAAGAGCCCGTGCGGCGCGAAGAGCCCGTGCGGGGCCGGCCCCGCGGTCGACCCCAAGCTGGTGACCCGGCCGAAAGCCTACAAACCGTTCAAGGCGGATCGCGCGACATTGGTGAAGGAAGGCGAGGTGCTGTGGAAGGACACCAAGCTCAGCACCAACGGCCTGTCGTGCAACACCTGCCATGTGAACAATGCCGCGTTCGCCCCGAGCTTCGCCAAGCCTTATCCGCACCTGGTCGCAATGGTCAAGGAGAAGTCGGGGCTGAAACAGGTGTATCTCGATGAAATGATTCAGATGTGCATGGTGGTGCCGATGGCTGCGAAGCCGCTGCCGTGGGACTCGCGCCAGCTCGCGGCGCTGGCCGCTTACACCGGAGAGGTGCAGAAGACGTTCAAGCCGAGCCCGGCCGCGGCGAAGAGTCCGTGCGCTCCCAAGAACCCATGCGCGGCCAAGAACCCATGTGCAGCGAAGAATCCTTGCGCGGCCAAAAACCCCTGCGCCGCCAAGAACCCGTGCGCAGCAAAGAAATAGTTACGGCTTGATGGCTGGCAGCACGGTCGGACTTCGTGCCGCGAGCGTGAGGTGCTGATGGGTTTGCAATCCATGGAAAGGGACACGGCATGGGTGTCGGCGCCCCCCGTGATGGACGTGCCCGCGCTCGCGGCGCTGCCGAAACGGCGGCTGCTCGCGATGCTGATGGCGGGAGCCGAGGCGCTCGAGTGCTGCCGCGTGCTGGCGCGCGGCGGACTCAATCTGGTGGGCGAGGTGCTCCGCGGGCAGGGCGCGTTCGTGGAATACGCACACTACCCGGAGAATGACGTGTACGACGCGGACACGCACTCGCAGTACTACTACCACGCGCACCGCGCCGGGGAACACGGGCACTTTCACACGTTTCTGAGGGTGAGCACCGGGAACCGGGAGGGTTCGCCTGCGGGGGACGGCCCCGATAGCGGCGAACCCGTGCATCTCATCGTGATCTCGATGGATGCGTATGGCTGGCCGATCGGCCTGTTTGCGACCAACCACTGGGTTTGCGGCGGTGCCTGGCGTTCGGCGGAGGAGGTGATTGCGCTGCTGCCGCGCTTTCGCATAGATCACGCGTATCCCTCGTGGCCGGTCAACCGCTGGATCGGGGCGATGATGGTGCTGTTCCAACCCCATATCGAGGCCCTGCTCAGGCACCGCGATCGGGTCATCGCCGGCTGGGCGCGCGCGCATCCCGGGGCCGATGTTCTGGAAGACCGGAATCTCGAGATCACGGGATATCTGCCGATTTCGGTCGAAGAGGTTGTGAGCGAAGTGCGGGCGCTGGCCAACACTCGTAAGGCGGGGTGAGCGTGCGGCCGATTGACACGGTTCGCACACTGGCGTTCTCCGCGGCGTTGACGGTCTTCGCTCCGGCGCACGCGGCGGTGGCAGACGCCCCGCGGGTGATCGAACTGACGCAACTGCCGTGCCAGTTCCTGGAGAGCGAAGGCGGCAAGGATCGCGGCTACCAGTCCCGTTCCATCAAGGACTGCGAGGCGATCAACGCCAGGACCGGCGCGCAGCGGGTGGCGGAAGCGAAGCCGCTCGCGCTCAAGCCCGGCAAGTACGTGTTTCGCGTGACCAACAAGAACGTGCCGTACGAACTGGGCTTCTGGCTGCGTGGTGCGTCGGCCGCGGGGCGGGTGACCCTGCCCAGCGTCTCCGGCGGCGGTCTCATGCCGGGGAAAACCCAGGACTACGAGATCGAGCTCAAGCCGGGTGAGTACGTCTATTCCTGCCCGCTCAACACTACGCCTGATTACAAGCTCGTCGTGCGCTAGCCCGAGGCTGCCGCGAGCCGGCAAAGGCTGGCTGTGGGGTCTGCTCAAGCGGACTGCCTGTAGTCCACAGCGATGAAATCCATCTCGGGGTGACAATGATCGCAATCATGACACGCCGCATTCTGTGCATTGCGTTTCTCTCGTCGCTCATCGGGGCTGGCGCAGTCCTCGGCGCGGAGCGCGCGGCACCGCTGGCGGGAACGGTAACGATAAAGACTCGATACAGCTTCGATGCGCTGCTCACGCGCTTGGAGAAGGCGATTGCCGACCACAATATGGGGCTGGTGGCGCAGGCAAGCGCGAGCCGCGGCGCCGCCGCGCGCGGCGCGATAATCCCCGGCAATGCCGTGCTGATGGTGTTCCGCAACGACTATGCGGTGCGCATGCTCAATGCGAGCGTGCCGGCCGGCATCGAAGCGCCGCTGCGTCTCTACGTCACGGAGAACTCGGACGGCACCGCCAGTCTAACCTATCGTGAGCCGAGCGCTGTCTTTGCGCCGTACCGGAACCGGG
>JAHFRO010000295.1 GCA_023266245.1 Betaproteobacteria bacterium
TGCGGAAGGCGGGTTGCTCTCGTACGGAGTCGACATTCTCGACCTGTTCCGGCGCGCTGCCTCCTATGTCGATCGCATCCTGCGCGGTGGAAAACCGGCCGAGCTCCCTGTCGAGCTGCCTGCAAAGTTCGAGCTTGTCATCAATCTCAAAACCGCCAAAGCGCTCGGACTTAAGATTCCCGATGTGATTCTGCTGCGCGCCGACAAGGTGATCGAATGAACCTTGCCCGCGCGTGGGGATCGTCACCGCTCGGTAGTGGCCTCGGCACATGCCAAGCGCAGAGTTTTCCGGACGCAATATACATACTTTTTGATTCGTGATCCATGTATAATAATGCATACACCCATGGCCGATGGAGGTCGTCATGAAAGCCATTGTCGCGGAACGCGGGCAAGTCACCATTCCGAAGCCGTTGCGGGACAAGCTCGGCATTCGCCCGGGAACGGCGCTCGAATTCACCGCCAAGGATGGCGCGCTCATCGCCCGCAAAGCCGAAACAGACCCCGTGTCCAAGGTGTTCGGTTGCCTTGGCGGGCGAATCGACACCGACAAGTTCATTCGCAGCCTGCGCGGCGACATGAAAAAATGATCACCGCGGTGGATACGAGCGTCCTGATCGACGTGTTCGGCGCTGACGCTCGTTTCGGCCTGCCTTCGGCCAATGCCCTGCGGCTCTGCCTCAACGAAGGCGCGGTGGTCGCGTGCGGCGTTGTGTGGGGTGAAACGCGGGCTGCGTTTTCGAGCGATGAAGACTTCCTGCGGGCCCTGCACACCCTCGGCGTCGGCTTTTCCGCGCAGACGGAGCAGGCCGCGACGCTGGCCGGCATCACCTGGAAAAAATATCGCGCCAGGGGAGGAAAGCGCGGCCGCGTGATCGCCGATTTCCTGATCGGGGCGCATGCCGCCTCGCAATGCGACCGGCTGCTGACGCGCGACCGGGGCTACTACAAGAAATACTTTGGCAGCCTTGTCGTTGTCGATCCGTCCGCATGACGCCACGCTGCGCACGAACCGGGTGATCGAATGACGACACGTCGAGAATTGCTCATCGTGCTTGGAGCGGGCGCACTCGCAGCGCCGCTTGCGTCTTTCGCTCAGCAGCAGCCGGCGAAGGTCTTTCGGATTGGGTTCCTCGGTGCTGCCTCCGCTTCCGGTTACGCGAGCCGGGTGGAAGCACTGCGGGCAGGCCTGCGCGACCTCGGCTATGTGGAGGGCAAGAACATTGTCATTGAGTACCGATGGGCGGAGGGGAAATACGAGCTTCTTCCCGGTCTCGCGGCCGAACTCGTGCAGTTGAAAGTAGATGTCATCGTCGCATCGCCAACGCCCTCCATTCAGGCTGCCCAGCAAGCGACAACCACTATCCCCATTGTCATGGTGGCTAGTGCCGATCCGGTCGGCGCCGGATTTGTCGCGAGCCTGTCCCGGCCGGGAGGAAACATCACGGGACTATCTAACATTGCCATAGATCTCAGCAGCAAGTACCTGGAGCTGCTGCGCGTCGCGGTTCACAAATTATCGCGCGTCGCCGTACTGGTAAACCCGAGCCATCCGAACCACCCCGACTATTTGAAAAAAATGCAGGCCACCGCAAAGACGACCGGCGTGAAAGTCTTGCCGGTTCAAGCGGGCACCACGAGCCAGATCGAGGCCGCCTTTGGCGCGATGGCGCGGGAGCACGCGGGCGCACTGATTGTGCTGCCGGACCCGTTCTTCCTTACGCAAGTGCGTCAGATCGCGGAGCTTGCGGCGAAGAACCGCTTACCCACGATGTTCTGGTCTCGGGAATTAACGGAGGCTGGCGGTCTGATGAGTTATGGGCAGAACCTTCTCGATCATTTCCGGCGGGCCGCGACTTACGTGGACAAGATCCTCAAGGGCGCGAAGCCGGCCGATCTTCCTGTAGAGCAGCCCACGAAGTTAGAGCTGGTCATCAACCGCAGAACTGCTAAGGCGCTCGGTCTCAATATTCCTAACGAGCTGCTTTTGCGCGCCGATAAGATGATCGAGTGACCTCGCCATAACAAGCTGAACAGCTATTCGCGAGTTCTCATTTTTGCCCCATTGGAGGGAGCCGTGTGACGGTCGAACTCGCTATTTTTTCCGAGAGCACACTGGGTGAGGAGGAGAGCGATGAAGAAACCGAGTCATAATGTAAGCGCCGCCGCGAAACAACGGGCGAAGCGATTTTCGGTAAGGCATGCCGCGGCTTCGAAGTTCGTCAAGCGCGGACTGCGCAGCTACTTCGAGTACCGTGATCTCGGCATCGAACGCGCCACGCGCGGTAAGGTTGTCACTCACGTGATCCGTGCGCGGCCAGGCACAGCGCCGCACGGTGAATGGCACTGGCACGATTGCGACGTTCAGTTCGTGTACGTGCTGAAGGGCTGGGTGAAGGTGGAGTACGAAGGCGTCGGCAAAGTGCTGATGAAGGCCGGCTCCTGCTTCTACCAGCCGCCGCGCATACGCCACCGCGAGTTCGCCCACTCGAAAAACCTCGAGATGATCGAGGTCGTTTCACCAGCGAACTTCAAGACCTACTCCGCAGAACCCTTGACCTGAGGGGAGACCCGTTAGCCGAGGGGATTCCTTACAAACCGGCGCCCGGATTTGCCCTGGTCGGGGAACCGAA
>JAHFRO010000037.1:0-1294 GCA_023266245.1 Betaproteobacteria bacterium
CGGTGAGATAGGGCGTGTCGATCTGCGCGATGTTGCCGAGGCACACCACTTTGGTGCCGGGACCGGCGCGCGTGATCAGGGTTTTCATCTGCTTCGGCGTCAGGTTCTGCGCTTCATCGATGATCAGGTATTTGTGGATGAAGGTGCGTCCGCGCATGAAGTTGAGTGACTTCACCTTGATGCGCGAGCGGATGAGATCGCGGGTGGCGGCGCGGCCCCATTCGCCGGCCTCGTCATCGGTCTTGTTGAGCACGTCGAGGTTGTCCTCCAGCGCCCCCATCCACGGGTTCATCTTCTCCTCCTCGGTGCCGGGGAGAAAACCGATGTCCTCGCCCACCGGGACCGTGACGCGGGTCATGATGATTTCCGAGTAGGTCTTGTGCTCCAGCGTCTGCATCAGACCCGCGGCGAGGGTGAGCAGCGTCTTGCCGGTGCCGGCCTGCCCGAGCAGCGTCACGAAATCGATCTGCGGGTTCATCAGGATGTTAAGCGCGAAGCTCTGCTCGCGGTTGCGTGCGGTGATGCCCCATACGTTGTGGCGCTGGTGGGCGTAGTCGCGCAGCGTCTGCAGGATCGCGGTCTTGCCGCTCGCTTCCTTGACCTGTGCGTAGAACGGGCGGTCCGACTCCAGAAAGACGAACTCGTTCACCAGCAGGCCCGGGCAGAGCGGCCCGCGCACCCGGTAATAGGTGTGTCCGGCCTGTTGCCACGATTCCATTTCCTTGCCGTGGCGGTCCCAGAAGTCCGCCGGCAGCTCGCGCGCGCCGGTGTAGAGGAGGTCGGTGTCCTCCAGCACCTTGTCGTTGAAAAAGTCCTCGGCCGCCAGGCCCAGCACGCGCGCCTTGATGCGCATGTTGATGTCTTTCGACACCAGGATCACCTGGCGCTTGGGATGGAGCTCCTGCAGATGCTTCACCACCGCGAGGATCTGGTTGTCGGACTTGCCGCTGGCGAGCCGCGCCGGGAGTTCCCCGTTGATGGCTTCGGTCTGCAGAAACAGGCGCCCGGTGGCGGTCTTGTCGCCGTGGATTTCCAGCGCGATGCCGTCGGCGATGCTCGCCTCGCAGTGCGTGATCATCTCGTCGAGGTAGCGGCTTGCCTGGCGGGCGTTGCGTGAAACTTCCGACATGCCCTTCTTGTTGTTGTCGAGCTCCTCGAGGGTTGCCATCGGAATGTAGAGATCGTGCTCCTCGAAGCGGAACAGGCTGGTGGGGTCATGCATCAGCACGTTGGTGTCGAGCACGAACAGCTTGGTGGCGGCGGGAAGGCGGGTGACGACGGCCGCGGGCTTGCG
>JAHFRO010000037.1:1339-19994 GCA_023266245.1 Betaproteobacteria bacterium
TGGCCCGGGACTTTGACGCCGCGCCACTCGCGGCGCAGGATGCCTTTGGCATCGATCACGAACGTGCTGCGCTCGATGCCGCGCACCTTCCTGCCATACATGTTTTTCATCTTGATGACGTCGTAGAGCTTGCACGCGGTCTCCTCGCCGTCGGAGAGCAGCTCGAACGGAAAGCCCATCTTCGCCTTGAAGCTCTCGTGCGACTTCATGCTGTCGCGTGACACGCCGTAGACGGCGCAGCCGAGCTTCTGGAACTCCGGGTAGAGGTCGCGGAACTGCTGGCCTTCGCTGGTGCAGCCGGGGGTGTTGTCTTTGGGATAGAAGTAGAGGACGAGGGGTTTGCCTTTGGCGGCTCCGAGGCGGAAGGTCAAGCCGCCGGTGGCAGGTAGCTCGAAGTTGGGCGCTGGCTTGTCTAGCATTCGCAGGCGGTTTCCTCGTCGCTCGGTGGCCTCGAATAATGGTGAACGAAACCGGTCCTGGGCGCAAGCGCAAAAGAGAGTGAACGGTAAACGGTGATCGGTAAACGGTAAAAGACAGAAAGACGACCGCCAGACCGGTGTTGTCCGTTCACTGTTCACTGTTCACTGTTCACCGGTTCTGCGAGGAACTCTTTGCCTTGCACGGCGAGGGTTCCGCTGCGCCCCGGGATCGCACCTTCGGCCACCACGTGGCGCGGCAGCCGCGACACGTCGAGCCCTTCCGCGTACTCGCGCAGCGTCACGAGGGAATAACCTTGCGCCCGCCAGCCTGCGAGCAGCTCTTCGAATGCCGCAGAGAGCTTGTTGCCTTCGAGCTCGGCATGGAGAGTGTAGACATGCCCGGTGGGCGGGGGATTCAAGGTCAGGTCAAGGAGGTGCCGGGACACGTTTCCCACCGTGATGCCGTCCAGGCCGATCAGCTCATCGAGCGTCGGCAGCGTCGTCGGCAGCTGCGGACAGGCGATGATCTCGGCATTGTAGATCGGAACGAAAGGCCGGGTACCGCGGGTGTCGGAACAGTAACGGAAACCAAGCCGCTGGGTGAGGCGATAGGCGTACAGGTTCATCTGCCACCCTGCTGCACCATGGATTTGCGCCGGCTCGCCGAAAACTTCCTGAAAGCGGTCGCAGGCACGCTGCATTTCACGCTGCGTCCAGGCAGCGCCGGCGTGACGGACGCGGTCCTGCCACTCCACGTGGTCATAGGAATGGATTCCAACCTCGAAACCCTCCCTGCGCACCGCGCGCATGTCCTCTGCGCAGCGGCGGCCGATATCGGGTCCCGGCAGCAATGTGCCGTAGAGCAGGGTGGCGATGCCGTAATGCGAGACGACGGAGGTGCGCGACACTTTTCTTACGAAGCCCGGACGAAATACGCGCCGGATGGCGCGGCCGGTGTGGTCGGGTCCGAGGCTGAACAGGAAGGTGGCTTGCGCGCGATGTCGCGCGAGGAGCTTGAGGAGCCGCGGCACGCCGTCCCGGGTGCCGCGGTAGGTGTCCACGTCTATCTTGAGCGCGAGCTTCACAAAGGCGGTGAGGAGTGAGGAGTGAGGCGTGAGGAGTCGGGCCGTCTCGACCGTGTGCGCGTCATGTCGATCCCTCTTCGGATTACCGTTGGCTTTGACGGATTCGCCATCAACTTTTGCTTTCGCCCGGATCAGCGAGTGGGTAAACTTACGCGGTTTTCTTGACGAGGAGCGCGCTGGTGAAGATTTGTGTGATCGGTACTGGCTACGTCGGCCTGGTGACCGGTGCGTGTTTTGCCGAAGTGGGTCACTGGGTAACGTGCTTTGACAGGAATTCTACTAAAGTCGGCCGTCTCAAGCGAGGCGATATTCCGTTTTTCGAGCCGGGTCTGAAAGAACTCGTACTGCGTAATTGCCGGGAAGGACGGCTGTTGTTTGCCAGCGGGCTGTCGAAGGCGGCGGCCGATTCGGAGTTGTTCTTCATCGCGGTCGGCACGCCGCCAACCTCCTATGGATCCGCGGACATCAGCCAGGTGCTGGAGGTAGCCGCCGATCTCGGCAGGAAAATCACAAGGCCCTGCACGCTGGTGAACAAGTCGACAGCGCCGGTCGGCATGGCGGAGAAGATTCGCTCAGTGGTGCGGCGGGAGCTGGCGCGGCGCAGGCTGAAGATCGACTTCGACGTGGTCAGTAATCCGGAATTCCTCAAGGAAGGCGATGCGATAAACGACTTCATGCGCCCGGATCGCGTCGTGGTCGGCGCGGACAACGAACGGGCCGCGAAGGTGATGCGTTCCCTGTTTGCGCCGATCACCCGCAATCACGAGCGCCTGCTGGTGATGGGCATACGCGACGCGGAAATGACCAAGTACGCGGCCAACGCGATGCTCGCTACACGGATTTCGTTCATGAATGAAATAGCGAATTTGTGCGAGGGATTGGGAGTGGATATCGAGAGCGTGCGTCTCGGCATTGGATCGGACAGCCGGATCGGGTATTCCTACATCTATCCGGGATGCGGTTACGGGGGTTCCTGCTTCCCCAAGGACGTGAAGGCGCTGATTCAACAGGCCAGACAGCTGCGCCTGGTGCCGAGAATGCTCGAGGCAGTGGACGATACCAACGAAAGACAGAAGCTCCGCCTGTACCAGAAGATCAGGATCCTGTTCGGGCCGAGGCTGCACGGTCGCGTATTCGGGCTGTGGGGTTTGTCGTTCAAGCCGGGTACCGATGACATGCGCGAAGCGCCGTCGGTGGCGCTGCTCGAAAAGTTGATCGCGGCCGGGGCGAGAGTGCGGGCGTACGACCCGGTGGCGATGGACAACGCGCGCCGGAGCCTGCCGCAGGCGTGGTTCAAGTCGAAGGCGCTGCAACTGGTCCCGGATCAGTACGCGGCGCTGAAGGGGGCCGATGCCCTGATACTGGTCACCGAGTGGAAGCCGTTCCGCTCCCCCGACCTGAAGCTGATGAAGAGAATCATGCGCGGGGCCGTGATCTTCGACGGACGCAATCAGTACGAGAAGGACGCGGTCCTGTCCGGGGGCTTCCAGTACTTCGGAATCGGCCGATAGCCGAATCGGCACGGCACGCGAGCAGGCTTAGAGGCTCTTAGTCAACCAGGTGCCGGGCGGCGGAGAGCTGGCGCCGGTAGGCGTCGTAGATGTATTTCAGGGCCTGCCGCATGTTGACCCGCGGCTGCCAGCCGAGATCGCGACGGGTACCGTCGATCTTCGGCACGCGGTTCTGCATGTCCTGATACCCGTCACCGTAATATGCGGCAGCAGTGGTGGTGATCAACCGCACCTTCCTGGCCTGCTGCCGGTATTCAGGGTAGGTCAACGCCAGGTCGACCATCATCCTGGCGAGTTCCCTGATCGAGAAGTTGTTTCTCGGATTGCCGATGTTGTAGATTTTCCCGCTCGCGACATGGTCAGGGTTCTCGATGATCTTCATCAGGGCGTCAATGCCGTCGCCAACATAGGTGAATGACCGGCGCTGGTTTCCCCCGTCCACCAGCTTGATTGCCTCTCCGCGGACGATCTGACCGAAGAACTGGGTGATGACGCGTGAGCTGCCCTCTTTCTGGGCGTGCAGGTTGTCGAGCCCGGGGCCGATCCAGTTGAACGGCCGAACCAGGGTGAAATCGAGCTTGTGCTCCGTGCCGTATGCCCAGATCACCCGATCCATGAGCTGCTTCGCGCAGGAGTAGATCCAGCGCGACTTGTTGATCGGCCCGAGCACGAGTTCGGAAGTGTCAGGATTGAACTGCCGGTCCCGGCACATGCCGTAGACCTCCGAAGTCGAAGGGAAGATCAACCGTTTGCGGTGCTTCACGCATGAGCGGACGATCGGCAGGTTGGCCTCGAAGTCGAGCTCGAACACCCGCAACGGCTCCTTCACGTAGGTCGCCGGTGTCGCAATCGCGACCAGCGGCAACACGGTATCGCATTTGCGGATGTGGTACTCGATCCATTTCCGGTTGATGGTGATGTCGCCTTCGAAGAAGTGAAAGCGCTTCTCTGCCATCAGGTCGGCGACACGGTCGGTATTCATGTCCACGCCGTAGATTTCCCAGGGCGTGGTGGCGAGGATGCGCTGGGACAGGTGATGGCCGATGAAGCCGTTTACGCCGAGTATCAATATCTTCTTCATGGGGTCGCGGTTTCGTCGTGTAGTGCGAGGGAATCCCCGCCGAGGCGCGCGCGCATCATGTCCGTGCCGAGCGGCAGCCCGTCAAGCTCCGCCGCCAGCACTCTCAGCACGCCGCCGTCCGCACAGCGCACATAGAGTCCGGAGTCACGCGCCAACAATGCCGGCTGGCCGACGATGTCGCTCCGTTCGCCGGCATTTTCGGTCCGCAGCAGCCGCAGCTTGCGTCCTGCGACAAAACAGAAAGCGCCCGGGTAGGGCGGCGCCACCGCGCGCACCAGATTGTGCACGCTCGCCGCATCCCTGGCCCAGTCGATGCGCCCGTCTTCCGGCCGGCGCGCGCCGAAATAGCTGCCGGCGGCCAGGTTCTGCGGCCGCAGCACGGCGCTGCCGGCGATCAGTGACGGCAGCGCGCGGTCAAGCACCCTCTCCGCGGCCGCCGTCACCTTATGGAATACCTCGACCGCAATGTCGTTCGGCTGGATCGGCACCGCCTGCTGGTCCACGATGCGTCCGGCATCGGGTTTGGCCACCATCTCGTGCAGCGTGGCGCCGGTTTCGCGCTCGCCGTTAAGGATCGCCCAGTTGAGCGGCGCCCGCCCGCGGTACTTCGGCAGCAGCGAGCCGTGCAGGTTGAAGGCGCCACGCTTTGCGGTCCCGAGCAGCTCCGGTTTGAGCATCAGACGGTAATAGAACGAAAACAGGAAATCCGGGCGCAGGGCGCGCACCCGCTGCACGATTTCGGGGGCATTCGCGTCGGGGGGAGCGATGACCGGAATGCCGTGCAATCGGGCAAGGTCGGCCACGCTGGCGAACCAGATCGTTTCACGCGGATCGTCGGTGTGGGTGACGACCAGCGGGATATCGACACCGTGGGCGATCAGAGTCGCAAGACAGCGCACGCCCACGTCATGGTAGGCAAATGCTACGGCGCGGGTCATGCCTGATGCGACGATCCGCGCCCGGTCGCGGTAGCATCCAGCCGCGAGACTTTCTGGGGCGCAGCATCCCGTGCCGGCTGTTCGAGGACGGCCTCGACCAGAAAGCGCGGCCGGCCGCGCACCTGCTCGTAGATGCGCCCGACGTACTCGCCGAGCAGCCCGAGGCCGAACAGCACCATGCCGATCAGGAAGAATTCGAGGATGTCGCGATCCCACAGGGCGAGCAGCCCCTCCCCGAAGCTGCCGGAAACCACCCAGCGATGCAACATCACGATAACGTAAGCGGTCATCGACGCCAGCGACACCAGAATGCCGAGTATGGAGAACAGCTGTAGGGGCGCGATTGAAAACCCTGTCATCAGGTCGAAGTTCAGCTGTATCAGCTTGTACAGGGAATATTTCGATGTGCCCACCGCACGTTGTTCGTGTGCGACCTCGATTTCGGTGGGGCGCTGGGCGAACGTGTACGCCAGGG
This sequence comes from Betaproteobacteria bacterium, assembly GCA_023266245.1. Classification (GTDB taxonomy): domain Bacteria; phylum Pseudomonadota; class Gammaproteobacteria; order Burkholderiales; family SG8-41; genus SG8-41. Next base: position 6,849 of record JAHFRO010000037.1, read on the forward strand.
CGGGGACGAAGGTGTTGACCTCGCGGCAGCTGTTGATCGCGTTGACGATGCTGCGGCTGTAGGCGCGCAGCATGCACCCCTGGTCGGTCATCCTGATGTGCGTGGTGCGCTCACGCAGCACATTCAGCAGGCGGGAGGCGAGGCGCCGGAAGGCGCTGTCCTGCCGCGTCCCGCGGTACGAGCCGACATAGTCGTATCCCTCGCGGATCTTGGCGAGCAGTGCCGCTATTTCTTCCGGCGGGTTCTGGAGATCGGCGTCGAGCGTGACCACGGTCTCGCCGAGGCAGTACTCGAACCCGGCCATGATCGCCATATGCTGCCCGTAATTGCCGGCGAGCAGCACGACCCGGGTGACGTCCGGGCGCCGCTCGAACTGTGTCCGCAACACGGCTGCCGAGCGATCGCGACTGCCGTCGTTGACGAAGATCACCTCGTATGAGACGCCGAGCCTGTCCAGCGCCGGATAAAGGCGCGTAAAAAGGGCCGGCAGCACTTCGGCTTCGTTGAAGACCGGGAGGATAACGGACAGCTCTGGCATTGCCTGTGACCGATCAGTTCCGGAGCCTGCCGAGAATCCCGGCACAGCTGTCGCACACACGGTCCACGTCATTCTCGCTCATCGCCGGGAACAAAGGCAGCGTGACCGTGGACCGGCCGATGTGCTCGGCGTTCGGAAAATCCCCGGGCCGGTAACCCATTTTACGATAGAGGCTAAACAAGTGCAGCGCGGGGTAGTGCACACCCACGCCGATACCGCGCTCGCGCATGGCGCGAATGAAGTCGACGCGGCCGGCGCGCATCCGGTCCAGCGGCAGCAGCGGCGCGAACATGTGCCAGCTGTGGCCCTCGTCACCGCGCGCCGGCAGCAGCAGCGGCGGATCGGTGTCGAGCCGCTCGAAATAGCGCGCCGCGAACTCACGCCGCCGCCGGTTGAACTGCTCGAGCCGGCGCAGCTGCGCGAGGCCCACGCAGGCCGCGACGTCGGAAAGGTTGTATTTGCCGCCGGCGACCAGAATGTCCATGCCGCTCTCGCTGCCGTTCTCGAGCCCGTGGAAGCGCAGGCGCTCGATCTGCTTTACCTCGACCGACTCGCGGATGCTGAGCGCGCCGCCCTCGATGGTGGTCAGGTTCTTGTTGGGATGAAAGCTGAAGGCGATGAGATCCCCGAAGCTGCCGATGCGGCGGCCCCTGTGGCTCGATCCGATGGCATGCGCCGCGTCTTCGATGACTCGCACCCCGTGCCGCTGCGCCAGGGCGTAGAGCGCGTCCATGTCCACCGGCAGGCCTGCGAAATGCACCGGCATGATCGCCCGGGTGCGGGACGTGACCGCCGCCTCGGCCCGCCCGAGATCGATGTTGCGGGTGGCAGGTTCCACATCGACGAACACCGGCCGCGCCCCGACGCGCACCACAACGTTGGCAGTGGCGGCAAAGGTCATGGCCGGGACGATCACCTCGTCGCCGGGGCCGATGCCGCAAGCCTGCAACGCCACCTCGAGCGCGCCGGTGGCGGAGGTGAAGGTGCGCACTGCGCGGCCGCCGAGGTAGTCGGAGAGCGCGGCTTCGAAGGCATCGACCTGCGGTCCGCTCGCAATCCACCCGGAGCGCAGCACGGCAGCAACCGCCGCGATGGTCTCCTCGTCGATCGTGGGCCTGGCAAAGGGCAGGAACGCGGTTTGCCGGCCGGTTGACGCAGACCGTGCAGTGGCCTTGCGCGCGTGCGCCCGATCCGCCATCTCAGCTCCGTGCGACGATGAACACGCCGAGCACGATGATCCCGATGCCGATCAGCCGTGTCGCAGTCACCGCTTCGCCGAACAGATACCACGCCGCGAGCGCGTTCACTACGTAGCCGATCGACAGCATCGGGTAGGCGACGCTCACTTCCGCGCGCGACAGCGCGAGTATCCACACCACCACGCTCACCACGTAGCAGCCGATGCCGGAGAGAATGTACGGCTGGGTGGCGATCTTCCAGCCGATCGGCATCACGTTGTGCGCGGAGAATTCGAACACGCCGACGGCGTTGGTGCCGGCCTTGAGCAGCAGTTGCGCCGTGGCGTTAAGCAGCACGCCACTCATCACGAGCGAAAAGGACAACGCATTCATGAGATGACCCCCTGATCCGGAGCGTACTCCTCGCGCACGTCACGGCGCGGCGTCGGGCTTTTTTACCACGACGCGCCGGATATCGCGCGCGATGACCTGCATCGGCAGCCCGCTTCTTTTGAGCTCGGCGTAGGTGTCCGGTTCCATGATGGCCAGGGCGCGGCGTTCGCTGCGCCATGCACGCTCGAAGCTTGGGATGTCCGGCAGCCACAGCCGCGGCTCATGTTCGAGACCGTAAGCGAACTCGCCCTGGAATGCAACCAGCGTGACGGTGCGCTGGAGGTAGAAAGGCAGCGTTTGATCGTAGGTGCGCACGCTGAAAAACGGCACCGGTTTAGAGAGGTAAGGCTTGATCTCCTGGGCAAGGTTGTACCCGGAGTAGGAGGGCGAGAGCGCGTTGTGGCCGGTGATGACCAGTTGGGTCGCGAGCAAACCGCCAAAGCCCATGGCGATTAGCCCCGTATCGAGCTTCCCGCGGCGGCAGCAATATGCCGCACAGCCGCCGCCGATCAAAGCAGCGAAACCACCCGCCGCAATCCAGGGGACATACGCTTGGTACAACAGGGGTGGTAGCACCAGCGTGCTCACCTTCACGACCACCCCCGGCGCGAGCATGACGATTGCGACTCCGGCGAGCAGCACGGGGACCGCGTGCCACAACAGTCCGCGCGCTTCGGTTTCGGCGAGCTTGATCCCGATCAGCAGGGCGAGAGCCGGGAAGATCGGCAGGATGTAGGAGGGCAGCTTGGAGTTCGATAGCGAGAAAAACGTGAATATGAACACCGCCCAGATCAGCAGGAAACGCGCGGGCTGGAAGGCTCGAGCCGGGCCCTGCGTGTGCCAAGCGCGGGCGAACGCCTGCGGCAGCAGGGTGAGCCAGGGCAGCATGCCGATCGCCAGCATCGGAAAGAAGAACCACCACGGCTCGACCCGATGATGGACTTTGGTCAAAAACCGCTCGAAGTGCTCGTGGATGAAAAAGAACCTTGCGAACTCGGGATTGGCGAGCTGGACCAGCACGAACCACGGTGCGGCGACGGCAAGGAAGATCGTGATGCCCGTTCTCCACTGCAGGCGGCGCAGCAGGCCGAAGTCGCGCTGCAGCGCCACGTAGATCGCGAGCGCCGCCGCCGGCAGGACGATACCGATCAAGCCTTTGCTGAGTACCGCCAAGGCGGCGCAGGTCCATGCGACGAGCATCCAGCCCCGGCTGTTCGCGGGGCTTGCCCCGGCGCGCTGCGCGAGCAGAAACGCGATCAGGGTCGCCGTCATGAAGAAAGTCAGGCCCATGTCGAGCGTGTTCGTGTGGCCGACAGCGACGTATCCCGCGCTGCTCGCCAGGACCAGCGTCGCGTAAAGCGCAGCGGAGGGACCGAACAGGCGGCGCCCGGCAAAATAGACCAGCAGGATGCCGAACAGCCCGGTCAGGGCCGGCCACAGTCGCGTAGTCCAATGGTGCTCCCCGAACAGCCGGTAGGCCGCGGCGGTCGCCCAATATTGGAGCGGCGGCTTCTCGAAATACTTGATGCCGTTAAGACGCGGTGTAACCCAGTCGCCGGTCACCGCCATTTCACGCGAGATCTCGGCGTAGCGCCCCTCGTCGGGGCGAATCAGCTTGCGGTATTCAAGATTGCCGAACCAGACCGCGATGAACACGGCAGCGAGCAGGATCAGCGCGCTGCGCTTTGGAGGAGTTTGACTCGTCACGACATTCGCGCAAAAAAGCGCGGGCGCAATTTTAGTGGCGGCAACTTACGGCTTCCTTACAAGGCCATCGGCGAGATGCCGGAAGCATGCGTCGCTCGTATCGGCGACAGAGACCGTCCGGGCCCGCTGGAGTGCCGGATAGTGTTTGACGATGGCGCGCGTGTAGGCGGGGTCGTAGTGCCTGACCAGAAGATCTCCGGTGAGATCATTCCAGCGGCGCGCCAGCGCGAGCTCCCTCCACTGGGCGATGATGGCGTGCCCGTGGAGTGCGGTCAAGCACTCCAGTTTCGCGATCAAGGTCTCGGGTTGCTCGAGGAAGTGCGCGTATTCACGTTTCAACAGCTCGACCCGCACCTCGAGCGGCGTTTCCAGCACTACGCACTCGCTCTGCCACATGGCCTCGATCAGCGCTTCCGGCACGCGCAGCTCGCCGATTTTCCTGCTTTCCGCTTCGACGTAGACCGGGCGCGCCGCATCGAAGCCGGTAAGCGCCTTCCAGATCAGGCTTTCGAACATCTTCTGTGCCGGCTGCGGTGCGTCCGGCAGGTTGCCGAGCACGGAGCCGCGGTGCGCGGCGAGCGCTTCCAGGTCGAGCACCTGGCCACCGGCCTCGCACAGCGCGCGCAGCAGGCGGCTTTTCCCGGTGCCGGTGAGGCCGCACACTACGCGGAGCCGAAACGCGCGCGGCAGGGCCGCGAGCTCCGCCACCACGGCGCGGCGGTACGCCCGGTAACCGCCGTCGAGCTGGCCGACGCGCCAGCCGACCTGGGAGAGCACGTGCGCGAACGCGCCGCTGCGGCTGCCGCCACGCCAGCAATACACCAGCGGGTGCCACCCGCGGGGACGGCCGAGGAAGTGCTCCTGCAGGTGGCGAGCAATGTTGGCGCTGATCAGCGCCGCGCCGATTTTCTTCGCGTCGAAAGAGGAGATTCGTTTGTATATCGTGCCGACGCGCGCTCGCTCGCCGTTGTCAAGCACCGGGCAATTGATCGCGCCCGGGATATGATCTTCGGCAAATTCGCCTTCGGAGCGGACGTCGATTATCTCGTCAAACTCGGGCAGTTGTGCTACGGTTACGGTCGCTGGTCCACGCACGGAAGTCCCTGTCGCATTGCGCTATTTCGGCACGGCATACGGTCATCTTGATTGCGCGCATCAGCGTACAGTTTACGGGAAAACATGAACCAGCCTTCGGCAGCGGCACCCATCCGGCTTACGCAACTCTCGCACGGCGGCGGCTGAGGCTGCAAGCTCACGCCAGCGTTGCTGAGCGAGGTGCTTGCGGGAACGCAGATCGGGAAATCCTATCCCGACCTGCTGGTCGGCAACGAGTCGAGCGACGACGCCGCGGTGTATCGCATCAGCGATACCCAGGCGCTGGTTGCGACCACGGATTTCTTCGCGCCGATCGTGGACGATCCGTATGATTTCGGCCGGATCGCCGCGACCAACGCCATTTCCGACGTCTATGCGATGGGCGCGCGGCCAATCCTCGCGCTCGCGCTGCTCGGCGTGCCGCTCGGGAAACTTCCGATGGAGGCGGTGCAGCGCATCCTCGCCGGCGGTCACGACGTATGCGAAAAGGCGGGCGTGCCGATCGGGGGAGGACATTCGATCGACTCGCCGGAGCCGTTGTACGGGCTGGTCGCGCTGGGGCTGATCGATCCCGCCAAGGTCAAGCGCAACGACCGCGCCAGGGCAGGCGACGTCCTGATACTGGGCAAAGCACTCGGCATCGGCATCCTGGGCGCGGCATTGAAGAAGGGCGAGCTGCGCGACAAGTCCTATCGGCAGATGCTGGAGACGGCGACGCAGCTCAATACTCCGGGCATCGTGCTGGCCGATAGGGAGAGCGTGCATGCGCTGACCGATGTCACGGGTTTCGGGCTGTTGGGCCATCTGCTGGAAATCTGCCGCGGTTCGAAGCTGCAGGCGCATGTGATCTTCGATGCGCTGCCGATCCTGTCCGCGGCACGCCATCTGGTCGAGGCGGGCTACGCGACCGGCGCCTCCGACCGCAATTGGGGCAGCTGCCAGCATCAGGTCAATCTGCCGGCCGGCTGGCCGGAGTGGCGGCGCAAGATACTCACCGATCCCCAGACCAGCGGCGGGCTGCTGGTCGCGTGCGATGCCGCGGCTGCGCCGGCAGTGCTCGAGGTCTTTAATCGGGAAGGATTCCAGCACGCAACGATCATCGGCCGGCTCGACCACGGCGAGCCGAGCATAGTAGTGACTTAAGAGCGGTGAATCGTGAATGGGGAATCGTAGATGCAACCGCGCAGCCGGGCGCCTTGCTTTTACCGTTCACCGTTTACTGTTCACCGTTCACTGACGTTTGAGCAGCGGACGCAGTCCCTTCCATACCGTTTCCAGCATCATCGGCTGTGCGGCCGCCGCGGGGTGTATGCCGTCGGCCTGGAAATACTCGCGCTGTTCGGCAAACCCCTCGAACAGGAACGGGACCAGCGGCAGCTTGCGGCGTTTGGCGACTGCGCCGAACACCGCGTGGAACTTTTCGGTGTAGGCCGTGCCGTAATTGGGTGGCAGACGCATACCCACCAGCAACACCCGCGCATTGAAGCGCCGGCAGGCGTCCACCATCGCTTCGAGGTCGGCCCGCATCGCTTCGAGGTTCTGGCCGCGCAGGCCGTCGTTGGCGCCGAGCGCAAGGATGACGACAGCCGGCTGGTGCGTCTGCAGCGCGGCCACGATGCGGTTGCGGCCGCCCAGCGTGGTTTCGCCGCTGATGCTCAGATTCGCTACCCTATAATCGAACTTTTCGTCGCGCAGGCGCTGGGCGAGCAGGCTTACCCAGTCCTGTTCCCGCGGCAGCCCGTAGCCTGCCGACAGGCTGTCGCCGTAGACCACGATGGTCGCGGCGGAAGCGGCTGCCGCTGACAGCAAGAAGACGAACGTAACGAGGACACGCAGCATGGTGTTGGACGCATCGGCGCAGACCCTCATCCGGGTCTCCGCGTTGGGCAAGCAGGTTACCACCGGCGACGCCGAGTTGACCATTTTGAGCGACGTGAGTTTCGAGGTGCGCGCCGGAGAGGCGGTCGCGATCGTCGGTGTGTCGGGTTCCGGCAAGTCCACGCTGCTCGGATTGCTGGCGGGACTGGACACCCCGACTTCCGGCACGGTGCGCATCGACGGCCACGACCTGTACGCGCTCGACGAGGACGGGCGGGCCGCGCTGCGCGGGAAAATGGTGGGATTCGTGTTCCAGTCGTTCCAGCTCCTGCCGGCGATGACGGCGCTGGAAAACGTGATGCTGCCGCTCGAGCTCGCCGGAGCAGCCGGGGCGCGCGAAGCCGCGCGCGCGATGCTGGAGCGCGTGGGCTTGAGCGAGCGGCTCAATCACTATCCGAAGCAGCTTTCCGGCGGGGAGCAGCAGCGCGTGGCGATCGCGCGCGCCTTCGTCACGCGGCCGAAGCTCCTGTTCGCCGATGAGCCCACCGGCAACCTGGATGCCGCAACCGGGGCGCAGGTGATCGACCTGCTGTTTGAGCTCAATCGCGAGAGCAGGACTACGCTCCTGCTGGTGACCCACGACGAAGCGTTGACGCAGCGCTGCAACCGCGTGCTGCGGCTTGCCGCCGGCCGGCTGCAGAACCACGATCTTTAACCACAGAGACACAGAGGCACGGAGAAAAACACCAAATCATTTAACGCAAAGACGCAAAGTGCGCAAAGAAGATCATTTTGTACCCTTGCACCGCAGTTTTGGCGTTTCTGCGTTTGCAATTATTGGTAATCTCTGTGTCTCTGTGTCTCTGTGGTGAAAAAAATCGGACCGATAATGAGATTCGCGCGGGGAATCGGATTGGCGGCGCGGCTGCTCGCGCGCGACTACCGCGCGGGCGAGCTTGCGCTCATTGCCATCGCCATCGTGATCGCGGTGGCGAGCGTCACCACGGTCGGCTTTTTCACCGATCGCGTGCATCAGGCGCTGGAACGCCAGGCCAACCAGCTGCTCGGCGCGGATCTGGTCGTGGTCGGGGACCGCCCGCTCGCGCGCGAGTTCGAGGCCGAAGCGTTTCGCCGGAGCCTGGCGGTGGCGCGCATGTTGCGTTTTCCGAGCATGGTCGTACGGGGCGAGAAGAACGTGCTCGCCGACGTGAAGGTCGTCACCCCGGGCTATCCGCTGCGGGGGGAGGCGCGCATAAGCGCGGAACTCTACGGCCCCGACCGGCGCGCCGAGGCCATTCCCGCGCCGGGCACGGTGTGGGTGGATGAACGGCTGTTCACCGGGCTTGAGCTCGCGATCGGCGACATGGTCAGCGTCGGTGCAAGCCGGCTGCGGGTAGCGGCCATACTCACGCAGGAGCCCGACAGCGCCATCGGCTTCCTTGCCTCGGCGCCGCGGCTGATCGTGAACGATGGCGACATCGCGGCGACCGGCCTGATCCAGACCGGCAGCCGCATCCGCTACCGGCTGCAGATCGCGGGCGCCGCCGAGCGCGTGGATGGTTACCGGGACTGGGCGCTTGCGAGGCTGCAGCCGGGGCAGCGCATCGAGGGCATACGCGACGCGCGGCCGGAGGTGAGGGCGGCGCTCGACCGCGCCGAACAATTCCTTAACCTCGCCGCACTCGTGAGCGTGGTACTCGCTGCAGTGGCGATTGCGCTGGCGGCGCGCCGCTTCTTGCAGCGCCACCTTGATGGCTGCGCCATGATGCGCTGCCTGGGCGCGAGCCAGGGCCTCATCACACGGCTCTATGCGGCCCATTTCCTGCTGCTGGGCACAGTCGCCGCGGTAGTCGGATGCACGATCGGTGCGGCCGCGCAATCCGTGCTCGCGTACTGGCTCGGCACCCTGGTCCCGGTGCGGCTGCCATTCCCGGGGTGGATGCCGGCGCTGCACGGCGTGGTTGCAGGCCTGCTGCTGCTGTTCGGATTTGCGCTGCCGCCACTGGTCAGCCTCACCCAGGTTTCCACCCTGCGCGTGCTGCGGCGCGAATTCGGCGTACCTAAAGGCATGGGACTCGCGGGCTACGTGCTCGGATTCGCGGTGATCGGCGGCATGATCTACTGGCGGGCGCACGACCTCAGGCTGGGGAGCATGGTCTTCGGCGGCTTCGTCGCCGCGATGCTCGCGGCCGGGCTGCTCACATGGCTGATACTGCGCGGGCTCTCCCGCATGCGCCACAGCGGGATGTCGTGGCGCTTCGGCATCGCCAACCTGCAGCGCCGCACGCTCGGCAGCATCATCCAGATCGTGGCGCTCGGCCTCGGCATCATGGCGTTGCTCACTCTCACGTTGATCCGGACCGACCTCCTCGACGCCTGGCAGAAGAGCCTGCTGCCGGACGCGCCCAATCGCTTCATCGTCAACATCCAGCCCGACCAGGTGCAGCCGCTCAACGCGTTCTTTGGAGTGCGCGGCATTGCCCAGCCGCCGGTGTTTCCCATGGTGCGCGGGCGGCTCATCAGGATCAACGGCCGCGGTGTTTCTTCGGCGGACTACTTGGACGACCGCGCGAAGCGGCTGACAGACCGCGAGTTCAACTTGTCATGGGCGACCCGGATGCAGACCGACAACCGCATCGTCGCGGGCGAGTGGTGGGGCGAGAAGAGGACGCGCCGCGACCAGTTTTCGGTGGAGGAGGGGATCGCGGAAACGCTCGTCATCCGCCTGGGCGACGTGCTCACCTACGACGTTGCGGGGAGGGAGGTTGAGGGGACCGTCACCAGCCTGCGCAAGGTGAATTGGGACACGTTCAACGTCAATTTCTTCGTGGTGGCGCCGCCGGGGTTGCTGGAAACCTATCCGGTGAGCTACATCACCAGCTTTCACCTGCCGCCGCGCAACGCGGAACTCCTGAACACGCTGGTCAAGGCCTTCCCCAACTTCCTGCTGATAGACGTGGCGCAGGTGATGGGGCAGGTGCAGAGAATAATGGACCAGGTGGCGCGCGCGGTGCAGTTCGTGTTCCTGTTCACCGTGCTGGCGGGACTGACCGTGCTCTATGCCGCGATCGCAGCCACCCAGGACGAGCGGCTGTATCAGGCCACCATCATGCGCACGCTGGGCGCTAACCGCCAGCAGCTCGCGCGCGCCAACCTTGCCGAGTTCGCCGCGATCGGGGCGCTGGCGGGATTGATCGCGGCGGCCGGCGCCAACGCGCTCGGTTCGGTGCTGGCGGCCAGGATCCTGAACCTTGCCTACAGCTTCAACCTGAGTGTCTGGGTGATCGGCGTGATCGCCGGTGCGCTGGGCATCGCGGCTGCCGGCCATTTCGGTACGCGGCAGGTACTCAAGGTCGCGCCGCTGAAAGTGCTGCGCCAGATCGGCTGACGCGTTCAGTTTCGTTGTCGGGCTGGGTTATACTTCGCATCGTCGATGCCTGAAATCCTGTACGCGGTCCTCGCGCTCGCCATATTTACCACGCTCGCGGTGATGATTGCGTGGCTGATTGCCCAGTCTAAAAAACTCAAGGACCTTTCCAGCACGCTCGGCGACGCGCTGGAACAGAAGCACCGGGCGATGCTTTCGGACCTGCACGACGGCCTCACCCGGCAGGGCGACCGGCTGGGGGGGCACCTTACGGAGTCGAGCGAGCGGTTGCGCGGCGCCGTGACCGAAGAACTCAAGCAGACGCGTGACACACTGCACAACCTGCAGTTGTCGCTCGCGACGAATTTGAGCGACACCACCGAGAAGCTGAACGCCAAGATCGACCAACGGCTGGAGCAGATCGCCGGCAAGGTGAACGAGCGGCTCGATGAGGGCTTCAAGAAGACCAACGAGACCTTCGTCAACGTGATGCAGCGCCTCGCTACCATAGACGAGGCGCAGAAGAAGATCGAGACGCTCACCGGCAGCGTGGTAAGCCTGCAGGAGCTGCTCGGCGACAAGAAGTCCCGCGGCGCCTTTGGCGAGGTGCAGCTGGAAGCGCTGGTGAGGAATGTCCTGCCGCCGGCGGCCTTCGAGATGCAGTACACGCTCTCGAACGGCGCGAGGGTGGACTGCGTGCTGAAACTTCCCGAGCCGACCGGTCTCGTCTGCGTGGACTCCAAGTTCCCGCTCGAGAACTACCACAAGATGTTCACGCCGGGGACGAACGACATGGACCGCGCGGCTGCGCAGCGCCAGTTCCGCGCCGACGTGAAAAAGCACGTGGACGACATCGCGAAAAAGTACATCCTGCCGAACGAGACTTCGGACGGCGCGGTGATGTTCGTGCCGGCGGAAGCGGTGTTCGCGGAGATCCACGCTTATTCAGCCGAGGTGGTGGACTACGCCAACTCGAAACGCGTGTGGATCGTGTCGCCGACGACGCTGATGGCGGTGCTCAACACCGCGCGCGCGGTGCTGAAGGACGTCGAGACGCGCAAGCAGATCCACGTCATCCGGGAGGCACTGGCGCGCCTGGCGGTGGAATTCAGCCGCTTCGACGAACGGCTCAAGGAACTCGCCAGGCACATCCGGCAGGCGAACGAGGACGTGGAGAAGATCCAGGTCACGGGCGGCAAGATCACGCAACAGTTCCAGCGCATCGAATCCGCCGAGCTGGAGCAACCTGAAACGGCACAACTCAAGGTAGTCGAACTCAGGGAAGACAACAAGGGGAGCAAGTGAGAAGACTGGCGGTGGTGATGTTTGCAGCGTTGATCGTGGGCGCCGGCTGCGCTACGGTCGATTCGGTGAAGGACGCGAAGGGGCAGGGGGTCAAGCGCACGTTCCGCCAGCCGTACGACCTGGTCTATCAGGCGGCGGTCAACGCGGCGACGAAGCGCAAGCTCGAGTTCGTGGAGCAGGACCGCGCCGGGGGGCGCCTCGTGCTGTCCAACAGCGCAAGCTGGACCAGCCTCGGCGAGCGCATCGCCATGTTCGTGACGCGCACGAGCGACCGCGCCACGGTGGTCGAAGTGGTCTCCAGACCGGTCGGGGGGGCGATCACTTTTCCGCCCGACTGGCCGGGCCTGCTGTTCGGCGACATCGAACAGGAACTGGCCGAGGCGCGGAAACCGCGGTGAGGTCGACGACAGAACGCTTTAGCCACAGAGAGCACAGAGGGCACAGAGAATACAGAGAGTTGAAATGTCCGAATCGATTGGCCTCGCTCGCCTCGCATTCTCTGTGAACTCTGTGTCCTCTGTGGCTGAATTTCCAGGTTTTCATCCGCGTGTATCTGCGTTTATCTGCGGTTGAGTCCCGTGTTGCAGGCCTTCAAGCGCTGGCGCCGCGAGAGGATCCTCAGGCGGTCCGCTCTCGACGAGGGTCTGTGGCGCACGGTGGTCGACCGCTATCCCTTCGTGCGCGCGCTGTCCGTGCCGGAGCGCGCCCGGCTGCGCGAATGGGCGATCCTGTTTCTGCACGAAAAATCCATCGCAGGCGCGGGCGGGCTCGCGGTGTGTGACGAAATGCGTATGTGCATCGCGGCACAGGCCTGTATGCTGATTCTCAACCTCGATCTCGACTACTACCGCGGTTGGGTGGAGGTGATTGTGTATCCGGACGAATTCGTCGCCGAGTATGAATACGTGGACGAGGACGGGATCGCGCACCACGTGCGGGAGCCCATGACCGGCGAATCCTGGCTCGAAGGGCCGGTGATCCTGTCGTGGGCGGATGCCGAGCAGGGTGGCGACGGCACCGGCTACAACGTGGTGATCCACGAATTCGCCCACAAGCTCGACATGCTGAACGGGGACGCGAACGGCTTTCCGCCGCTGCATCCGGACATGGATCGGGCACAGTGGTCGCGCGCGCTCGGCGCGGCGTATGAGGGTTTCTGCGTCCGTGTGGAGCGCCACGAGCACACCGCGATCGATCCTTACGCCGCCGAGAGCCCGGCCGAGTTCTTCGCGGTGCTGAGCGAAGCTTTTTTCGAAACCCCCTCCGCGGTGCTCGGTGAATACGTCGAGGTTTACCGCCAGCTCGCGGCTTTCTACCGGCAGGACCCGGCGGCGCGCCTGGCGGGGCAGGACACGGGGCCTGAATGAGCCGGTCGCGCGCATGATGCCCATACTCGCCAACGCCAAGTCAAAATACCTGCTGTTTTCCAGCTTCGGACTGCTGCTCGCCGCGCTCACTGCGCTGATCGCGCTCGGGCTCACCCGCATCGAGTCGTTCAACAGCCAGATCAACGCGCTCACCGAAGCGCAGAACCGCAAGATCGGAACGGTTTCCGAGCTGTTTCTCAGCAACGGACAGCGCTCGGCGCTGATCGACAAGCTGTTCGCGGCGGAAACGCCGCAGTCACGCGACACCCTCCACGGCCAGTACCGCCGCGCGATCGAGAGCTACGCGCGCGCGGTGGACAAGCTGCGCGCCCTGCGGGTCGCCCCGGCCGAGCGGGCGGTGCGCGACGAGGCGATTGT
>JAHFRO010000037.1:20094-22629 GCA_023266245.1 Betaproteobacteria bacterium
CACGCGACACCCTCCACGGCCAGTACCGCCGCGCGATCGAGAGCTACGCGCGCGCGGTGGACAAGCTGCGCGCCCTGCGGGTCGCCCCGGCCGAGCGGGCGGTGCGCGACGAGGCGATTGTCGCGGCGGCCCGTGCCCAGGCGATCGGCGAGGAGATCGCGGGTCTCCTCATGACGGGCGAAATCGCACGGGCCTCGGAGCTCAACCTCACGCAGGCGGTGCTGGACGACAGCCGGCTGCAGGAGACGCTTTATCTCTTGCTCGAGGCCAATCACGCCGAGACCGCGCAGGCGATCGCGGTCGCCAGCCAGGGCATGCGCTACGGTTTCCTGCTGATCGGCGCCGGCGGCATCCTGGCGCTGCTGGCAGGCGCGGTGATCGCGGTGCTGGTGATCCGCATCGTCGCCAACACCGAGGACAATCTCGAGCGCGAGAAGGAGCTCGCCGAAGTGACCCTGCACTCGATCATGGACGGAGTCATTACCACCGATGCTGCCGGTTGCGTCGAGTACCTGAACCCGGTGGCCGAGCACTACCTCGGGTGGAGCAACGCGCAGGCGAGCGGCAGGCCGCTTGCCGAGATCTACCGGGTAATCGACGAGCGCAGCGGCAGCGCGATCGCGCCGCTGCCGTTCACCAGCACGCAGACCGCGGGCGCGGACGAGCCGGTCGCGGTGCGGCTGGTGGACCGCAGCGGTCGCGAGTGCCCGGTGCGCTACTCGCACGCACCGATCCGCGGGCGTGACGGCACGGTGCACGGCATGATCGTGGTGTTCCACGACGTGAGCCAGATCCGCGCCATGGCCCAGCAGCTGATCTGGCAGGCGAGCCACGACGCGCTGACCGGGCTCGTGAACCGGCGCGAGTTCGAACGCCGGCTCGCCGAGCTGCTCGAAACCGCGAGGACGCAGCGCCGCGAGCACGCGCTGCTGTTCATGGACCTCGACAATTTCAAGGCCGTCAACGATACCTGCGGGCATAGCGCCGGCGACGAGCTGCTGCGACAGCTCACCGCGGTGATGCAGACCCGCATGCGCGGCAGCGATACGCTGGCGCGCCTGGGCGGGGACGAATTCGGCGCGCTGCTCGAGTCCTGTCCGCCCGACCAGGCGCTGCGTATCGCCAACGGGCTGCGCGAGACGGTACGCGAGTTCCGCTTCGTGTGGCAGGACAAGACCTTCAGCGCCGGGGTGAGCATCGGGCTGGTGCCGCTAAACCCAGACAGCGGAGACGTCAACAGCGTGCTCACCATCGCGGACGTGTGCTGCTACGAAGCCAAGAACCGGGGGCGGGACCGTGTGCAGGCGTACCGGCCGCAGGACCGGGATTACTCCGGCAAGCACGGCGATCTGCAGGTGGTGTCGCAGATCAACCGCGCGTTCGAGCTCGGGCAGTTCCGCCTCTATCGCCAGTTCATCATGCCGCTCAGGCCGGCACTCAGGCAGCCGCCGCATCACGAAGTGCTGGTGCGCATGCTGGACCGCTTCGACAACCTCATTCCGCCGACCGGATTCATGCCCGCCGCCGAGCGTTACAACCTGCTGACTTCGATCGAGCGCTGGGTGGTGAGCGCGCTGGTGGAGTATCTGCACCGGCAGTGGACGAGCGGCGGGATGCCGCGCGCTGCAGAGGCCGGCGGCGAGCGCGGCTACTACTCGGTGAACATCTCGGGCGCCAGCATCAACGACAAGAGCTTCCCCGACTTCCTGCGCAATCTGCTCACGCGCTACGAGCTGCCGCACGGGCTGCTGTGCTTCGAGATCACGGAGACGACCGCGATCTCCAACCTGACCAAGGCCGCGGAGCTCATGCGCGAGCTGAAGGGCATGGGATGCCGTTTCGCGCTCGACGATTTCGGCACCGGGATGTCCTCGTTCGCCTACCTCAAGTACCTGCCGGTGGACTACCTCAAGATCGCCGGAATGTTCATCAAGGACATGGCGACCGACCCCATGGATTACACGATCGTGGACGCGATCAACCGCATCAGCCACATCCTTGGCATGCAGACGGTGGCCGAGTCGGTCGAGGACGCGGAAACGCTCGCCAAGCTCACCGAGCTCGGAGTGGACTACGCCCAGGGGTACTTCATCTCCGGGCCCGAGGCGCTTGCCACGGAGGTGGGCAGCGAACGCACGATGCTGTCGGCGTGAGCGGGCGTTATCTATCTGTTGGCGGCGGACGTCGGCGGCACCAGGACGGTGGTGGCGCTGGCAGCCACCGGCCAGCCCTGGCCCCGCATCCTCGCGCACGGCGTTTACGTTGGCCTTTACGGGGCCTTGCTCACCGCGGACCAGGTGCGTGGATCATGACGGCGCGCCACCGTTTTCGAACGCGCGCAGTTCTTCCTGGGTATTGATGTTGCTGAATGCCAGCGACTCGTCGTCGAACGCGACTTCGACGACATTGAGCCGCGCGTACCAGGCGTCGATCTTGCGTCCGCCGCCGGCGAGGAACTCGCTCAAACCCTTCAATACCTGTCTTTGGCACAGGCAGAACACCGGGTGCGGCTGATCGCCGGTTTTCGCGACCGCC
>JAHFRO010000112.1:0-3233 GCA_023266245.1 Betaproteobacteria bacterium
CGCGGCGTGCCGGCCGGCACGTACACGCCCTGCCAGGAGCCGATCGTCAGCTCGGGAAATCCCGACTCCGCCAGGGTCGGCGTATCGGGCAGCGCCGCGACACGCTTGGGCGCTATCACGCCGATCAGCTTGACCCTGCCGGACTTGAGGTGCGGAATGAACGACGCGACGGTCACCATGGTCGCCGCGACTTCGCCGGCGAGGAGCGCGGTGGTCGCCGCCCCGGCGCCGCCCTTGTACGGGATGTGCACGAGGTTGATGCCGGCCTTGCTCATGAAGTATTCAAACGCGAGGCGCTGGGCGGCGCCGGCGCCGGAGGAGCCGTAGTTGAGCTGGCCGGGGCGGGGCTTGGCGTACTCGATGAACTCTTTGACCGTGGCAGCCGGCACCGACGGGTGGATGGCCAGGGCTCCCGGCACGTCCACCACCTGGGTCACGCTGATGAAGTCGCGCAGCGGCCGGATCGGAAATTTCGGGAAGACGCTCGGGTTGATCGCCATGGTGCCGATGTTGCCGAGGAATACGGTGTAGCCGTCGGCAGCGGCGCGCGCGGCGATCTCGACGCCGATGTTGCCGGATGCGCCGGCCCGGTTGTCCACCACGATCTGCTGTCCCAGCACTTCGCCCAGCTTCGGCTGGAGGATGCGCGCGACGAAGTCCGAAGCGCCGCCGGGTGCGAACGGCACGATCATGCGCACCGGCCGCGCCGGATAATTCGCCGCCGACTGGGCGTATGCGCTACCCGCTGCCACCAGGCAAGCAATGGCCAGCAAAATGCCCCGTGTTATGCGCTTCATTGTCGTCCTTCGCCTCATGTCATGATATACGGTGGTGCGGCGCTTGATTCCGAGCCCGCAAAGAGGTTATCGATAGCTATTATGAGACATGGGAACATGAGGAGGAGAACCGGCATGGAACTTCGGAACGGAGCACATTTTATTTGCGCCGCGCTGATCGCGGCCGCGGCCGGTTCAGTTTTCGCGCAAACGAGCTATCCCAACCGCCCGGTGCGGATGGTCGTGCCCTCTTCGGCCGGCGGCGGCACCGACATCATCGCGCGCATCATTACGCCCAAGCTCTCGGAGCGCCTGGGCCAGCAGGTGATCGTCGACAACCGCCCGGGAGCGGGCACGATGATCGGCGGCGAAGTGGTCGCCAAGTCGCCGCCCGACGGCTACACGCTGCTCATGGGCATCTCCACGCTCGCCATCAACCCCGCGATCTACAAGAAGGTGCCGTACGACGCGCAGCGCGACTTCGCGCCGATCACGCAAACGGTTTCGGCGCCCAATATCCTGGTGGTGCACCCGTCCCTGCCGGTGAAGTCGGTAAAGGAGCTGATTGCGTTCGCGCGCGCACACCCCGGCCAGCTCAACTTCGCCTCGGCCGGCGCCGGCACCAACCCGCACCTGACCATGGAGCTGTTCCTCAGCATGGCCAAGCTCCAGATGGTGCACATCCCGTACAAAGGCTCGGCCCCCGCCATCATCGACATGCTTGCCGGCCACGTCGCGGTGATGACCGCCACGATCCTTACCGGAATGCCGCATGTCCGGAGTAGCCGCCTGCGTGCCCTGGGCGTCACGAGCGCAATACGCATCGCCGCCGCGCCCGAGATTCCTACCATCGCGGAGGCGGCGCTTCCCGGCTACGAGGCGGTGCAGTGGTACGGGTTGCTCGCACCCGCCCAGACTCCCAAGGACATCATCGCCCGGCTGCACGGCGAAATGGCCCGCATCCTGCATTTGCCCGACGTCAAGGAGCGGTTCGCGGGCGACGGCGCCGAGCCGGTGGGCAACACGCCGGAGGAATTCGGGCGCTACATCCGCACCGAAACCGAGAAGTGGGCCAAGGTCGCGCGCGAGGCCGGTATCCGGCCGGAATAAGGCGTGACTGGTGAAGCGTGACTGGTAAATTGTGACTGGTGAAGCGTGACTGGTGAGGCGTGACTGGTAGTTAGCGACCGGCGGCGCCGGTCGCTCCCTCATCCCTCATCCTTCCGCCCTCATCCCTTGTGTTTGCCGACGCGCCAGCCGTGGCGCACGAGGTGTTTCTCGCCGAACTCGATGGGCTCCGGCTCGAGCGGGACCGCCAGGGTGTCGTTCCAGCGGTTGAGGAAGCCGTTCAGGGCGACTGCGCCGGCGATCTCGACGATCTGCGCGTCCGTCCAGTGCCGTTTCATTTTCTCGAACAGCTCGTCGGTGACGCCGTTCGGCTGTGAGGCCGCGGCGACCGCGAAGTCGAGCGCCACGCGTTCCGCTTCGGTGTAGAGCGGGCTCACGCGGTACTCGGTTACCGCCTCGAGTTTCGCGTCATCCATGCCGAGCCGGTGCGCCGCTTCGGCGGCGTGCGCCATGCTGTACATACACCCGTGCGTCCGGCTCGCCAGGTAGGCCACCAGCCGCTTGAAGCCGAGGTTCACCTCGCTTTCGTTGTCCCAGACGCCCGACGCCATCTGGGCCAGCGCCTTCACCAGCCTGGGCCTATGCTGCATGACGAGCACGCTGTTGGGCACATAGCCCAGGTAATTCTTATAGGTCTGCAAGGTATCCCGCAGATCCAGGTTTGCATCCGCGGGCAACGGCTTGAGACGTGCCATGTTCACTCCAGGTTGATGGTGGCCGATTGAACCGGAAAGATATCACCTATGACTCTATCTTTCGACCCCAGCCCGCGCCTCGTGTTCAAGACCCACGAGGCGCAGGACGATGCCGAGATCACGCCCGACTATCACCTGGTTCAGGAATAGAATCGCGGTTTGGCCTGTTTATTGGGAGCCGCAGGGGCCTCGCGGTTTCATCCGACTTTATAAAGGAGACACGCATGAACAAAGCTCGTATCGCACTGCTTTTCGGCGCGCTTGCCCTGGTGAGCGCCGCTGCCGATGCGCAAACCAGCGTGCGGGTGCGCGGCACCATCACCGCTTTCGACGGCAACGTGCTTGCGGTGAAATCCGGCGATGGCAAGGACGTGGTCATCCACCTTGCCGAAAAAACCGTCATCGTTGCCACCCAACCGATCGCGATCACGGAGATCAAGCTGGGCGATTTCCTCGGCGTCACCTCGATGAAGCGCGACGACGGCACGCTTACGGCTTTCGAGGTGCGGCGGTTTCCCAAGCCCCTCAATCCGGGCCACGGGCCCTTCGCTGGCCGGAGCGATCAGACCATGACCAACGCCACGGTGTCCGCGATGGTCCAGTCCGCCAGCGGCCGCGAGCTGACCCTCACCTA
>JAHFRO010000112.1:3333-4949 GCA_023266245.1 Betaproteobacteria bacterium
CGGTGATTACGCACTCCTGAACTTCGCAATCCGGGCGAAGAGGATGGCCGCGAAGGGCAGCGCGAGGCCGACAACCGTCACCGTGATGAGGAGCAGGCCCAGCTCGCTGTAGTCCGCCGGGACCTGGACCGCGCCACTGACGGGGTCCTTGACCTCGCGGGTAACGGTGAAGATCTCATTCAGGTACTTGGTGCCGAGCTGGCTGAGCGACAGCGCCAGGTTGGTGAAAGAGGCCATGACCGCGAAATAGGTCGCCTTGAGGTTGGCGGGTGCGGACCGGGCAATCCAGGCGAGCATCGGAATCATGGCGATCTGTCCCAGCGGCGACTCGAGCGCCGTATTCACGAGCGCGATGAAGCGTGCATCCACCACGCCGCCGGTCAGCGCGACGGTCCACCCGTGCAGCCCGTAGTACATGCCGATGTAGGGCGCGCCCAGCACGAAACCGCAGACCGTAAGGAAGCCCACGACGTAGGCGATCGAGCGCTCGGCCATGAAGCGGCGGAAGAGGAACATGCCGAGGAGGGTCAAGCCACTCGCAATGAGCGACAGCACCGAGAAGAACTGCTGGTCGAAGCGAAGCTCGTCGATGATCCACCAGGTGACGCCGGGGCCGGGGCCGGGGATGGCGCGGAAGATGAAGATGACGATCGCGGTGCCGACCAGCGTCGCGCGCGCGTCCGGGTCGAGCTCGCGCGTCAGGCGCACGATGAGGAACACGACGATCGCGAGCGAACCGAGGAAAATGACCTCCTGGTTGTAGCGAAAATCGCCCAGGCCCATGATGAGCGTGAAGACGACGAACAGCAGGCTCCCGCCGAGGATCCACCAGTTGGGCGCCGGGCGTTCCCCGGGCTCGGAGATGAGCGAGCGCACTTCCTGCTCGCTCAGGCCCCGCGCGAGGAGGCGGCGCCTGTCGCGCACCTTGAGCAGGGATGCGATCACCACGCCCAGCACCGAGATCGCGGGGATGGCGAGCGCCATCAGGTACACCTCGCGGTAGAGGCGCACCTTCTCGGCCTCGGGCAGCTGCTGCGTGCCGGAGAAGACGTAGAGGTTGATGAGCGCGACCAGCACCGTGCCGCCGATGATCGCCACGCGCCCGAGCGTCTGCATGGTGGTGTTCATGAGTTTGCGCCGATCGGGATCGATGGGGCGGCCCTGCTCGTCCGCCTTCGGCACGGCCTCGACGGTCATGGCATCCGCCACCACGTCCTGGACCACGTAGCCGACCGGCGCGAGGAGCTCGGCCACCACGAACCACGCCTCGACCGGCATCACCGCCGCCATCGCCGCACGATGGCCGATAAGTCCCACCATGATGAGGAGGCTCACCGCGATCAGCCCCGCGCCGAGGTAGACGAGCAGGCTCTTCCAGCGCCAGATCAGGTCTGCCAGGTGCCCGAGCGGCATCTTGAGCGCCCACGGGATGCCGGCCCAGAAGCCGAGCGCCGCGAGGAAGGCGGCGGACAGCCCCAGGTAGTCCTTGACGAAGAAAGTGCCGACGATGCCGGTGAGGCCCGAGATGCCGGCCGCCATGTAGACCATGAGCGGCGGCAGATACGAGAGCCGCAGCTCGCGCCCCAGCTCGAGAATGTTGCGGTCTATCCAGCGGT
>JAHFRO010000112.1:5049-7513 GCA_023266245.1 Betaproteobacteria bacterium
AAAAGGGGGCGAAACAGGTCGCTGGCGAGATTGTCTCCAGCGGCGGGCGGGCGCTCGCGGTGCAGGCCGACGTGACCGCCGCATCCTCTCCCGCTTACGGCGCGGCCAAGGCCGCCGTGATCCAGCTTACCCGGTTCCTCGCCTCGGATGCCGCGGCTTACATCAACGGCGTCGTGACCGCGGAGACGCGCAGGCGGCCGACGCGATGACGCGCGATCTCGTGGCTTGCATTCAGAGGCCGCGGACGCGATCCGTCAACCCGGACCAAAAGCCGGCACCATCAACTCCGGGTCGACAACCCCGGGTCAGACCGGCTTCAAATCGTCGGCTGATGTCTTACCGTCCTTGCCGCGGACCAATTCGTATTGGACCTTCTGTCCTTCCGCGAGCGTAGCCATGCCCGCGCGCTCCACGGCCGAAATATGCACAAACACGTCTTTCGAGCCGTCGTCTGGTTGAATGAAGCCAAAACCTTTGGATTTGTTGAACCACTTCACTGTTCCGATAGCCACAAAAATCTCCTGTAGAAGAGCAAACGTAGAGTCTGGCCTGACCGGTCTTCTGGTCCAGGTTGGTGCAGAAATAGTTTAATGCATCGTGTCTCAGGTTGCGACTACCGGCGGCGCGCAGTCGGCCGGGCTGACCGTAGCCGTTAATGATTGTTGGGGGCGGGCGTAAATTTGGTTACGCGGTAGTTGATGGCACCGGAGCTGTGGTGGCCGGCGTTGGTGAATTTGTGGTAGCCGTTGCAGTGCTCACAACGATGGAGGAACACATCGCCTTTGCCGGAGGTGTGAACAGTAGTTACTTTACCGCAGTGATGGCATTTCAAGAGGATGTCCTCTCAGCGCCGGCGACGGCCGCGCTCGGGCCTGGGCCGGGCCTCGTTCACCTTCAGCGGGCGTCCGGCCAGGTCCTTGCCGTTGAGCCCGGCGATTGCGGCGAGCGAGTGCGCTTTGCCCGGCATCTCCACGAAACCGAAACCCCTGGGCGTGCCGGTAAACAGCTCGCGCACCAGTTGAACCGATTTGACATCGCCGAACGTCTTGAACAGCTCCGCGAGCTGCGCTTCGGTCACTTCGGGCGCAAGGTTGCCAACAAAAATATTCATTTCAGCTCCTGACAGGTTATTGCTGATGCCTGGAAAAGACGCGCCCGGCGTTCCCTCGGGGCTAAAGAATCGGCAGACAGGCCACAACTCGAGAGCGGCTGAGTCCGTGCCGCGCATCATACACGGATCGGCACGGCACAGGAAGTCCCCAACTATCGGCGGGCGCCCCCCGTGAGCGACTTGACCCGGACGCCGGCCGCGATCATCGCCCGGCTCAACGCGGAACTGCGCGCGGCCGGAGTAGCATAACGGTCCGCTCACGGCGCATGGGGAATAGCGGTGGACCCGCTTGCATACTTCTCCCGTATCGGTCAGACTGATTTTAGAATAACGCCGTTACAACTGCCGGGGCAACCCGCTCCGGCCCGGACAAACGGAGGAGAATCATCATGAGAACAGCACTGGCCGGCCTTGCGCTGGCGATCCTGCTTGCCCCTGCGACGGGCTGGGGACAGGCCTATCCCTCGAAGCCGATCCGCGTGATCGCGCCGTTCCCGGCAGGGGGCACCTCCGACACCGTCGCGCGCATGCTCGGGCAGAAGCTCACTGAAGCATGGGGCCAGCAGGTGGTGGTGGACAACCGCGCCGGTGTCGGCGGCAGCCTCGGCGCGGCGGTTGTAGCGAAATCACCCCCCGACGGCTACACGTTGCTGGTGGGCAACGTCGGGCCGGTCGCGATCAACATCAGCACGTACAGGAACGTCGGCTACGACCCGGTCAAGGACTTCGCCCCGATCACGCTCGCCGTGGCCGGCCCGCAGATCGTGGTGGTGCACCCTTCCGTTCCGGCGAAGACGTTCAAGGACTTCACCGCGCTCGTGAAGTCGCACCAGGGCAAGCTGAACTACGGCTCGAGCGGGCCCGGCAGCGTGTCGCACCTCTCGGTGGAGCTCTACAAGCGCATGGCCAATGTGGACCTGGTGCACATCCCGTACAAGGGCTCGGCACTGATCACCAACGACCTTGTCGGCGGGCACTTGGATGTGGTCTTCTCGGACATGGCGGTGGTGCTGCCGCACGTGAAGTCGGGCAGGCTGCGTGCCCTGGCGGTGACCGGTCCCAAGCCCACCGCGCTGGTGCCGGGCGTGCCCACCGTAGCCGAATCCGGGGTGCCGGGCTTTGCGATCACCAGCTGGTGGGGCATGCTCGCGCCCACCGGCACGCCGGAGCCGATCATTACCCGGCTCAACACGGAACTTATCCGCATCCTGCAGTTGGCCGACATGAAGGAGCGCTTCGCCAACCTGGGTGTGGAGACCATTACGAGCACACCGGCGGAGTTCGGCGCCTTTATCAAGTCGGAAATCGTCAAGTTCACCAAGCTCACCAACGAACTCGGCATCAAGATCGATT
>JAHFRO010000113.1:0-1150 GCA_023266245.1 Betaproteobacteria bacterium
CGGTCGCGTGGCTCGCCGCTTTCTGGCTGCGCTTCAACCTCGAGGTGCCGGAGTTCTTCTGGGCGCTCGCGGTGCGGACGCTCGCCTGGGTGGTGCCGCTCAACGCTGCACTTTTCCTCGCGTTCGGGCTCTACCGCGGCATCTGGCGTTTCGCGAGCCTGCCCGATCTGCGGCGCATACTTGCGGCCGTCGGTGTCGCGGCGGTCGCCGTGCCCACCGCGCTCTTCATGCTTCAGACCACCGTGCCGCGCTCGGTGCTGATCATCAGCCCGATCCTGCTCGCCGGCATCATGTGCGGCAGCCGGCTCGCCTATCGCGCGTGGAAGGAGCACCGGCTCGACATGCTCGCGGGCGCGCAGCAGGAGCCGGTGTTCGTGCTGGGAGCGGCGGAAGCGGCGGTCAATCTCATCAAGGACCTCGCGCGGAGCCCCCAGTGGCGCGTGGTCGGAGTGTTCGACGATGACGCGACCAAGATCGGGCGCCAGCTGATGGGGGTGAACGTGCTCGGACGCCTCGCGGACGTGCCGGCGTGGGCCGGCCGGCTGAGCGTGTCGCAGGCGATCATCGCCATGCCGGAGGCCTCGCACACGCAGCGCCGCCGCGTGGTCGAGGTTTGCCAGGGAGCGGGTCTCAAGGTCATGACCGTGCCCTCGTACGACGACCTTGTGAGCGGGCGGGTGACTGTCTCGCAGATCCGCCACGTCGAGCTCGACGACCTGCTGGGGCGCGATCCCGTCAAGCTCGACACCGCCGGATTGCGCGAATGGCTGCGCGGCCGGGTGGTGATGGTGACCGGCGCGGGCGGCTCCATCGGCGCGGAACTCTGCCGCCAGATCGCCCGTTTTTTCCCCCGCCAGTTGATCCTGTTCGAGTTGAACGAGTTCGCGCTTTACACGATCGAGCAGGAATTCCGGAAATTGAATCCGGGGATCCCCGTGGTGTGCGCGATCGGGGACGTGAAGGACCCCGTCCGGCTGAAGGAGCTGCTCGCACAGTACCGGCCTTCCGTCGTCTTCCACGCGGCCGCCTACAAGCACGTGCCGCTGATGGAAAACGACAACGCCTGGCAGGCGGTGCTCAACAATGTCGCGGGCACCCAGGTGCTGGCGCGCGCCGCCATCGCGCACGGGGCGGAGAAGTTCGTCTTCAT
>JAHFRO010000113.1:1250-3286 GCA_023266245.1 Betaproteobacteria bacterium
TTTACCCCTCACTCGGCTAGAGCGATGTCCCTTCCATCCATAACGGGCTACGCAGAACGGTTGGGGCGCTGGTCGGCGGTCGCGCTGGGGGCTTCGATCCCCGTGTCCGTGGCGCTCGACAACGCCCTTCTGGCGGCAGTGTTGATGTGCTTTTGCATCGGGGGGCGCTACCGCCCCAAGTGGGAAGCCGTCCGCACGAATCCGTTGGCAATCGCCGCTCTCGCGTTATTCGCGCTACTCATCGCAGGAACGTTCTACGGCGAGGCCGGCGTCAAGGAAGCGACGCAATACCTCACGAAGTACCTGGACCTCCTGTTCATCCCGCTCTTCGTGTTCCTGTTTCGTGGCACCGATGACCGGCGCCTCGGTCTGTACGCGCTGGCCGGAGCGCTGCTCGCCACGGTCCTCCTGTCGTTCGCCCTGCACGCGGGCATGCCGCGGTCCGGGTTGTTCGTCCACAACACCGTCTACCCCGTCGTGTTCAAGCACAACCTCACGCACGCCGTTCTGGTCGCTTTCGGCGCGTTCGTGTTCTTTCAGTTCGCCCTCGCCGCGCGGACGACTGCCGCGCGCGCTCTCTGGGGCGTTGCCGCCGCTGCCTCGGTCATCAACGTTGCTTTCGTCGTTCCGGGAAGGACCGGGTTCGTGATACTGGGCGCCTTGTTCCTCTACTCGGGCTATGCCCTGTGGCGGCGCCGCGGCCTGCTCGCCATGCTCGCTGTCGTAGGGCTGTCATTCGCCGCCGCATACGCCAGCTCGGACCTGCTGCGCGAGCGGATCGATCGCGCGGTCCATCAATACTCGCAATGGAGGCCCGGGGTGGCCGTGGACACGTCGAACTCGGTCGGGCAGCGCCTGGAGTTCTACCGCGTGAGCCTCGAGATCGTGCGCGAGCATCCGCTCGCCGGGGTCGGGACCGGCGGCTTTCCCAAGGCTTACGCCGAGAAGGCGGGCCACACCAGCCCGTTCGAGGTGCGCAACCCGCATAACGAGTACCTGCTGATCGCGGTGCAGACCGGGCTCGTGGGGCTCGCGCTGCTGCTGCACCTGTTCTGGCAGCAGTGGCGCCTCGCGCCGCGCCTTGCCACGCCGCTCGAAACGCATCTCGCGCGCGGGCTGGTCCTGACGATCGCCGTGGGCTGCCTCTTCAACTCGCTGCTGCTCGATCACACGGAGGGATTGCTCTACGCGTGGCTGACGGGCGTGCTTTATGGCGGGTTACAATCGAAGCGTGAACAGTAAACGGTAAACGGTGAACGGAGAAAAGCTGCAAGCTCCCAGCTCTCCTTACTGTTCACTGTTCACTGTTCACCGTTCACCATGACAATCTCGGTCATCGTCATCACCAAGGACAGCGAGGCCGTGATACGCCGCTGTCTCGAGTCGGTCGCATGGGCCGACGAGATCGTGGTGGTGGACTCCGGCAGCACCGACCGTACCCTGGAGATCTGCCGCGAACTCCGCGCACAGGTGCACCAGACTCCCGACTGGCCCGGTCACGGACCTCAAAAGAACCGCGCGCTCGATCGGGCTACCCGTGAATGGGTGCTGTCGCTCGACTCCGATGAGTGGGTGACGCCCGAGCTGCGCGCGGAAATCGAGCGCGCGCTGGCCTCACCGGGCGACAAGGTCGCGTTCATGATGCCGCGGCGCTCGAGCTTCTGCGGGCGCTTCATGCGCCATTCCGGCTGGTGGCCGGACTACGTGACGCGGCTCTTCCGCCGCAGCGCGGCGCGCTTCTCCGAGGACCACACGCACGACCGGCTGATCGTCTCCGGACCCCGGGGGCGGCTGCGGCAGCCCATCCTGCACGAGGCGGTCACTGATCTCGACCAGATGCTGACCAAGATCAACATGTACTCCACCACCAGCGCCGTGATGTTCCACCGCGAAGGACGGCGGGCTTCGCTTGCCACGGCGCTGCTCCACGGTTGGTGGGCGTTCATACGAACTTATTTTCTGCGGCTCGGCTTCCTCGACGGCCGCGAAGGCTTCATGCTGGCGGTCATCAACGCCGAGAACTCCTACTACCGCTA
>JAHFRO010000113.1:3386-6089 GCA_023266245.1 Betaproteobacteria bacterium
CGGCGCTGCTCCACGGTTGGTGGGCGTTCATACGAACTTATTTTCTGCGGCTCGGCTTCCTCGACGGCCGCGAAGGCTTCATGCTGGCGGTCATCAACGCCGAGAACTCCTACTACCGCTATCTCAAGCTCATGTTTCTCGCGGAGCGCGAGAAACATAATGGGTAATGGGTGAGCACATATTGATGGTTAACCGTTCCGCTCGCCGCCCGTCATTCATCCCTCATCCCTCATCCCTCATCCCTCTATGAGGACTCCGCCGCGCAGCGTGCTGGTGGTCGTCACGCGTCGCATCGGCGATGTGCTGCTCGCAACGCCGCTCATGCGCTCGGTCAAGCAGGCCTGGCCGGAATGCGCGCTCGACGTGCTGGTATTCGAAGGCACGCAAGACGTGATCGCCGCCAACCCCGACGTGCGGCGCATCCTCACCATTCCCGAGCGGCCGGGCCTGCTCAGGCACCTGGCCTTCATACTGCGCATGCTGCGGCGCTACGACGTGGCGCTTTCGACGCTCACAGGAGACCGGCCCACGTTTTACGCGTTCCTTGCCGGCCGCTGGCGGGCCGGTCTGTTGATGCCGACGCACAAGGAACGCTGGAAACGGCCGTTGCTCCATCGCTGGGTGCCTTTCGACGGCCGCAACACCCACACGGTATTGATGAACCTCGCACTGACCGGGCTGCTCGGAATTCCATCCAGGTGCGAGGTTGCCGTCTCCTGGCGGCCGCAAGATGCCGAGCGCATCGACGCGCTGGTCGGCCGCGGCCCTGCGCCCCCGATTGCGGTGCTGCACCCCTATCCCAAATTCAACTACAAGATGTGGCACCGCGCGGGCTGGCTCGAGGTCGCAAGCTGGCTCGCCGCGCGCGGCCACCGCATCGTGCTCTCTGGCGGGGCCGACCCCGCCGAGCTCGCCTATGTCGCCGATCTCGCGCGCGACATGCCTCCCGGGACCCTCAACCTCGCGGGCAAGCTCTCACTCGGGCAGGCCGGATGCCTGCTCGCCCGCGCCGCCGTCTATCTTGGGCCGGACACCGCACTCACGCACATGGCGGCGGCGCTCGGCGTGCCGACCGTTACGTTCTTTGGACCGACCGATCCCGTCATGTGGGGGCCATGGCCTAAGGACCACGCGTCGCCGACCAACCCGTGGGGGCGCCTTGGCAGCCAGACCGTGGGGCGCGTGCGCCTGATCCAGGGCAACGCGCCCTGCGCGCCGTGCAACAAGGAAGGCTGCCAGCGGCATGTGGAAAGCTTCAGCGATTGCCTGCAGCAACTTCCCGCGGCCAAGGTCATCGCCGCCATAGAGGCGGTGATCGGTGAACGGTAATCGGTGAACGGTAAACGGTAAGAGCCAGAAAGCCGACCGGAAAGCTGGCCTTTTCTGTTCACTGATCACCGTTCACTGTTCACCGCTTTTCGAGCACCAGCACTAACGAGCGGCTGAACAGCAGAGGGGCGGAGAAAGCGTGCGCGAGCATTTCGCGGTTGCGCTCCGCATGGCGCGCGCCGCCGCCGCGCACGAACAAGAGCCGCGTCGCCAGCCAGGCAAACGGCAGCAGCACGAGATATAGAGGCATCAGCGCCTTCTTCTTGTAGCGGTCGCCAAGCACTCTTTTCACCCGCGCGCCATGCTGCTCGAACAGGTAGCGCAGCTGGTAGTAGGACAAGGGAAACACATGGCCGCGGTCCGCCGCTTCGCGCGCCCCGATCTCCGGAGCCGCCGCCGGGTTGAACTGATACGGCACGCCGGTGAAGATCTGGTGCAGCCGGGAATAGAAGTTCATTACGTTCGGCGTCGAGACCACAATCGTCCCTCCACTGCGCGTGACGCGCGTGAGTTCACGGATGAGCTGCACCGGATCCACAAGATGTTCGAGACCCTCCAAGCAGATCGCTGCGTCGAACTCGCCGTCGGAAAACGGCAGCGGCTCGCCCATGTCCACGTAGCGGTAGTCGGGCCGCTCGCGGTTGATGTCACCGCACACCACGGTATGCCCCATCTCGCGCAACGCATCCGCAAGCAGGCCGTTTCCCGCCGGCAGGTCGAGAATGCGCAGGCCACCGCGCTGCTCCGAGAAGTAGCGCGCGACCACCTCCATGTAGCCGGTGAAATTCGCCACGTGGCTGAAGGTTTTATGTCCTGCGTCCATGAGCTCGTGAACGGTGAACGGTGAACGGTGAACGGTGAACGGTAAATTAGGCCGGGAAACGGTCGTTACGGTTCACTGTTTACCCGGGTTGCAGGCGCTGCCGCGGCACAGCAAATACAAGTCTTTGCCGCCGAGCTGGTAGCGCGCGGCGATTTCGCCCAACTTGGAGTCGGGCTCATAGGTAATCACAAATCCAGAATCCCACTGCGCTGGCGGCAACGTGAGCGGCGGCGTGGGCAGGCGCATGATGTCCAGGTGAGCAGCAACACTCAGGCCGCTGGCGCTGACGTTGGAGGTATACAACGGATATTCCCTCGTGCGCTCGAGGATTTCTTTCGCCACCACTGCGAAGTTCTCGCCGCGGTAAGTCTTCTGGTAATAGGGGAACAGCGCAAGCACCAGGGCAAGCTTGATCGCGAGCAGCACACCAAACCACCGGGCAGTCGTGGCGAGCGCCGCCGGCCCCGCGCTCCAGATCACGCGGGCGAATACCAGGGCGGCGAGCGGATAGAGCGGGAGGAGATAGCGGGTATGGCTCTGCGGCGCGAGCC
>JAHFRO010000113.1:6189-7501 GCA_023266245.1 Betaproteobacteria bacterium
AACCACCGGGCAGTCGTGGCGAGCGCCGCCGGCCCCGCGCTCCAGATCACGCGGGCGAATACCAGGGCGGCGAGCGGATAGAGCGGGAGGAGATAGCGGGTATGGCTCTGCGGCGCGAGCCAGTACGGCAAATAGTTGAGCGCCGTGATCGCGACCGCTGTTAGAAACGCGGCTCGCGCCGGATCCGCCTCCTGGGGACGCTTCCGCGCATAGTAGAGGGCCAGCAGCGCCGCCGGCGCCAGCTTGAGCATCGTCTCCAAAGGATAAGCGACGAGCTTCACCAGATAGTCGAGCGCGCCGCTGAAGCCGAACTTGTCCACGATTTCCTTGAACATGCGCGGCCCCTGTCCCTCGTTGGCGGGAACGATGCCGAGCCAGACCGCCACCGCGGCGACGCCCGCCGCGTGAAGAGCGAGCGACGGCGGGCTCAGCAAGAACCGGCGGTGTTCCCGGTCGAGGAATAGCACGAAGGCAGCGACTCCGTAGAACACGTACGCCGTGAAAGCCTTGGTGAGGAAAGCGGCCGTGAGCGACACGATCGCCAGCACGAGTAGCGCGATTCCCCGCTCCCGGCATGCGACCCAGAGGCAGGCAACGGCGGAAAACACGAAGAAGCCGAACAGCGGGTCCACATAGGCGAGCCAGCCGCGGTAGAGCACCAGATCAGCCAGCATCATATAAACGACCGCCGCCAATGCCGCAAAGTGCCGGTCTCCGAACACGCGCAGCGCGAGCCACGCGAGCACCAGTCCGGTCGAGACCGTCGCGCCTATCGTCACCAGGCGCGCGACCTGCAGCATCCATTCCCAGCCGACGAGCTGGCAGAGGACGATGATGATCCAGTTGAACAGCGGGTTGTGCTGGTGGTTGGCGCCGACGAGGATCTGCTGCATCCATTCGCCGCGGTACCACATTTCGAGCGATGAGATCGGGAAGATCGCCTCCTCGCCGACGTAATGAAAGCCGACCGCCGGGAGAAATGCGGCGCCGGCCGCGGCATACCACAGCCAGAGCTTGCTGCGGCCGGCGAGGGTTGTGAAAGCCTCACGCATGGCGCCGCACCGCGGTGAGGCCGTCGGATTTCGCGGCATGCCCAGTGCCGGTCAGACGCTGCGCGCGAGCGTAGCTGCTAGTGTGAACGTGTGTCGTCATTCGAGTTCACGCAGCGCATGATCAGTATCGTGTACGGCACCCGCAGCGTGTCGTGCAGGATCGTGCTCTCGATGCGCGGGAAGCGGGCGCGCGCCAGCTTCTCATAACCTTCTCGCGTGCGGACCGCCTTTCCCCGGTCACGGGCAATCAGCCAGCGCGC
>JAHFRO010000038.1:0-2060 GCA_023266245.1 Betaproteobacteria bacterium
GAAACTGAGGCCGGGCCGCAAGCAGAAGCGGCCGGAGGACATCTGGCCGCAGCTTCCCGGCGAGGCGGTCGCCCCGGCTCCCGCGTGACGCCGGCAACGCGTCACGCCATGGCTTTGATCTGGGCCGAGAGCCGGCTCTTGTGACGCGCCGCGGTGTTCTTGTGGATGATGTTCTTGTCGGCGATGGAGTCGATCACGCCCACCGCGCGCTGAAGCACGGCCCCCGCCGCCTTCTTGTCGCCCGCCGCAATCGCCTTCCTCACGTTTCTCACCGCGCTGCGCAGTTCCGAGCGCAAGGCGGTGTTGTGCTGACGGCGTTGTTCGGCTTGGCGCGCGCGCTTTCTGGCTGATGCGATGTTGGCCATGTGCGGTACACTCCGGAATTTGAATCGGAAAAAGGGCGCTATGATACGGACAATTCCGGGTTCTTGCAACCGGAGCCAGTCTCAAAATCCATTAGCCGCGGATGGACGCCGATAAACGCCGATGAAAATCAAAAAACAAATGAAGTCCAGGTGCAGTTCGCGATGAATCTGCTGAAAGCCCTCGCGACGGTGAGCAGCATGACGCTCATCTCGCGCATCCTCGGCTTCATCCGCGATCTGGTCATCGCCCGCGTCTTCGGCGCCGGACTCTTCACCGACGCCTTTTTCGTCGCCTTCAAGATCCCCAACCTGCTGCGGCGGCTGTTCGCGGAAGGCGCTTTCTCGCAGGCCTTCGTGCCGATACTGTCCGAGCACAAGAACCGCCGCGGCGAGCAGGAGACGAGGCTCCTGGTGGACCACGTCGCCGCGGCGCTTGCGGCAGCGCTGTTCATCGTGACGCTGATCGGCGTGCTCGCTGCGCCGCTCATCATTTACGTGACCGCGCCGGGTTTCACCGCTACGCCGGGCAAGTTCGAGCTGACGGTTGAGCTGCTCCGCATCACCTTCCCCTATATTTTCTTCATCTCGCTCGTCGCGCTCGCCGGCGGCATCCTCAACACCTACAGCCGCTTCTCGGTGCCGGCGTTCACCCCGGTGCTGCTCAACCTTTCGTTCATCGCGTTCGCGCTGTGGGGCGCGCCGTACTTCGATCCGCCGGTGATGGCGCTCGCCTGGGCGGTGTTCGTCGGCGGCGTGCTGCAGTTGCTGCTTCAGGTGCCGTTCCTCGCGCGGCTCAAGCTGCTGCCGCGCTTCAGGCTCGATCTCAGGGACGAGGGTATGTGGCGCGTGCTGCGGCAAATGGGGCCGGCGGTGTTCGGTGTTTCCATCAGCCAGGTGAGCCTGCTGATCAACGTGATTTTCGCCTCGTTCCTCGTCACCGGCAGCGTCTCCTGGCTCTACTACGCCGACCGGCTGATGGAGTTTCCGACCGGGCTGCTGGGCGTGGCGCTCGGCACGATATTGCTGCCGAGCCTATCCCGGCACTACGCCGAGCACTCTGCGCAGCAGTATTCCGAACTGCTCGACTGGGGGCTGCGGCTGACGCTGCTGCTCGCCGCGCCCGCCGCGGCGGCGCTGGCGCTGCTCGCGGTGCCGCTGGTGGCCACGCTATTCCATTATGGAGCGTTCACCACCGCTGACGTGTTTGCCACGCAGCGCGCAGCGGTCGCCTACAGCGTGGGGCTGATCGGGCTGATCATGGTGAAGGTGCTCGCGCCGGGCTTCTACGCGCGCCAGGACATCAAGACACCGGTCAAAATGGCGCTGGTGACGCTCGGCGTGACCCAGCTCATGAACTTCGCCTTCATCTGGCCGCTCAAGCACGTCGGGCTGGCGCTCGCGATCGGGCTCGGCGCCTGCCTCAACGCGGCATTGCTGCTGCGGGGCCTGCGACGGCGCAACATCTACACGCCGCAGCCGGACTGGCCGGTGTTCCTGCTGAAACTCGCGATTGCGGTCTACGCCATGTCCGCGGTGCTGTGGGCCGCTGCCGGCGCCGACGCGTCCTGGCTCGCCATGAGCGCCGCCGCGCGCGCAGCGCACCTGGTGTGGGTGGTCATGCTCGGCGCGGCGACCTACTTCGGGGCGCTGTGGTTGCTCGGCTTCCGCCCCGGCGATTTCGCCAAGCGCGGTGCG
>JAHFRO010000038.1:2160-22502 GCA_023266245.1 Betaproteobacteria bacterium
CATGAGCGCCGCCGCGCGCGCAGCGCACCTGGTGTGGGTGGTCATGCTCGGCGCGGCGACCTACTTCGGGGCGCTGTGGTTGCTCGGCTTCCGCCCCGGCGATTTCGCCAAGCGCGGTGCGGAATGACATTCACTTGGCAAGTGTTATTGTGCCGTGACGCGGCTTGTGCATCACGGTATCCACCGGTGGATTGAAAATTAAAGCAAAATGGAACGCACCCGGCGTGATGCCGGCTGCGTAAAAACACGTGAGCAGCGAGCGCTGGTCAAGACCAGCAATCCGGGTTAAGGTTATCGAATGTTCATCGTTCCGCGCTTGACTTCGCGCAGCTCGGTCGCGTTGTCGGTCAGCATCGGTTACGCGCGCATGGGCGGCGGGCGGGGCATGGCGATGCGCTCGCGCAGCCCGGATGACGACGCATGTAGCCGCCCCGTCAGCCTTGCTTCCCTCCCGGGTCGCACGATAATTCGAGGTCTGACGGACACTCTCGCCAAGCCTGGTCGTATTCCCCGCAGTTCATTCCCACAGATCGTCACGGCCGCTACCCGCGGCGCTCGCGATCGAGCCGTCTGCTTCATCAACGAGAATTCTCACCAAGTCGAATGGAGCAATCATGTTCAAGCGTCTCATGATGGTGCTGTGCGGCGTGTTTCTGTGCGTAACCGCGTTTGCCCAGTCCGTGTTACGCGTTTCCGCCATCCCCGACGAAGCGCCCACCGAACTGCAGCGCAAGTTCGCCCCCCTTGGGAAATATCTCGAGCAACAGATCGGAATGAAAGTCGAGTTCATCCCGGTCACCGATTATGCTGCCGTGGTTGAAGGGCTTGCTTCAAACAAGCTCGATCTCGCCTGGCTCGGCGGCTTCACCTTCGTGCAGGCCCGGCTGCGCACCGGCAACGCGATCCCGATCGCGCAGCGCGCCGAGGACGAGATGTTCACGAGCAAGTTCATCGCCAGCGCTGCGAGCGGCATCAATAGTCTCGCTGACCTGAAGGGCAAGAATTTCACGTTTGGCTCGGTATCCTCGACCTCAGGGCACCTCATGCCGCGCTACTTCCTGCTGCAGCAGAAGATTGACCCGGAGAAGCACTTCAAGCGTGTCGCGTTCTCGGGCGCGCATGACGCGACCGCGTTGCAGGTCGAATCCGGAAAGGTGGAAGCCGGCGTGCTCAACGCCTCGGTGTGGGAGAAGCTGGTGCAGGAGAAAAGGGTTGACACCAGCAAGGTGAAGGTCATCTGGACCACGCCGCCGTACTTCGACTACAACTGGACCGTGCGCGGCAATCTCGATCCGGCGCTCATCAAGAAGCTGACCGACGCCTTCTTGCAGCTTGACCCGAAGGTGAAGCCGCACAAGGACATTCTCGACTTGCAGCGTGCGGCGCGGTTCATCGCCACCAGCCCCGAGAACTACAAGGGCATCGAGCAGGCGGCGCGTTCGGCGGGGCTGCTCAGGTAGAAGCCACCTCCCGCAGGCCGCCTCATGAGTTTCAGCCTCGACCGCGTCAGCCTCGAGTACGGCAATGGCCATCGCGCCGTCACCAACCTCAGTTGCGAGATCAGTCGCGGCGAGCGCGTCGCCATCATCGGGCCCTCGGGGGCCGGGAAGACGACGCTGTTGCGGGTGCTGGCGACGTCCCTGCGGCCGTCCGCGGGAAAAATCAGTATCCTGGGCGCCGATCCGTGGCGGCTCGGCCGCGCGGCGCTGCACCGGTTGAGAAGCCGCATCGGCATGGTGCACCAGGCGCCGCCGATCCCGCCGCGCCAGCGCGTGGTGACGGCGGTGCTCGCCGGGCGGCTCGGGCGGTGGCCGGCATGGAAGAGCCTGCTTTCCCTCGTTTATCCGGTTGATATCGGCGGCGCGGAGCAGATGCTCTCGCGCATGGAGATCGCGGACAAGCTGTTCGAGCGCTGCGATCGTCTTTCCGGCGGCCAACTGCAGCGCGTGGGCGTGGCGCGCGTGCTCTACCAACAGCCTGAGCTCATTTTGACCGACGAGCCGGTGTCGGCGGTGGACCCGGCGCTTTCCGATCGCGTCGTCGGCGAGCTCAACCGCGAGGCGATCGCACGCGGCGTGACGCTGGTGGCGAGCCTGCACGCCGTGGATCTGGCGCTGCACTGGTTCCCGAGGATCATCGGCATCAAGTCCGGGGAGGTGACGTTCGATCTGCCGCCGGTGCGGGTGACCGACGCCATGCTGAAGGATCTCTACGCGTCGGAATCCGCGTCGGTCCCGACCCAGGACAACCAGCCCCTCGAAGCGCTGCCGGCGGGCATCAGGCGCAAACCCGTGTACCTCTGAACGGCGTGAAATGTGAAAAGTGAAAATGAACGCCTTCGTCAGCCGCGATCCCGCCGCAGTTCCTCGGCTGTTATTGACGCTCGGCATCATTGCCCTGCTGTGGCCGGGGTTTAGGCTGACCGAGTTCGATCCCGGCGCGCTGATCGACCCGCGCAGCCGCGAGACGATGGGCAAGTTCATCGCTTCGTTCTTCCCGCTTGCCTCGTCCCCCGAATTTCTGGCCCTCGTCGCCAGGTCAACGTTCGAAACGTTGGCGATTGCGACCGCGGGCATGGTAGTCGCAATGGCGATTGCGTGGCCGCTCGCGCTGATGGTGGCGCGCAGCCTTTCGATTTCCCGTATCGGGCCAGGCCCGGGGTTCACGGCCGGCAGAATACTGCGGCTGCCGGTGCGCTTCGCGCTCATGTTTTTCCGCAGCATTCCGGAGATCGTGTGGGCGCTCTTGTTCGTGCGGGCCGTTGGCCTCGGGCCGGCCGCCGGGGTGCTCGCGATCGGCGTGACCTATGGAGGCATGCTGGGCAAGGTCTACTCGGAGATCCTGGAGTCAAACGACACCCGCCCGACCACGGTCCTCCTCGAATCGGGCGCCGGCCGCCTCCCTGCATTCTTCTACGGCACGTGGCCGGTCGCCCTGCCCGAACTGGTTTCGTACACCGTGTACCGCTGGGAGTGCGCGGTGCGCGCCTCGGTCATCATGGGTTTCGTGGGCGCCGGCGGCCTCGGCCAGCAGATGGAGCTCTCGATGCGCATGTTGAGCGGAGGCGAAGTGAGCACCATCCTGCTCGTGTTCCTCTTGCTGGTGGTCCTTGCGGACGGGATCAGTGCGCTTTTGAGGAGGATGACCGCATGAGGCTTGCGCACTGGCTGGTTGTCGCCGCCCTGATCGCACTCGCATGGGGAAGCTTCGCCTATCTTTCGCTTGACCTCGGCCGTCTGCTGGAACCGGAAGCGCTGGCGCAGATGGGGAAGTACGTCGTTTCGTTCTTCCCGCCCGACCTCTCCCCGGACTATCTCGCACGCGTGGGGCAGGGCACGCTTGAGACCATCGCCATCTCGGCGATCGGGACAGCGCTTGCGGCGCTGCTGGGCGTGGTTCTGGCGCTGCCCGCAGCCGGCCGCTTCGGCCTGGTCGCGCGGTTGATCGCGCGACTCGTGCTCAACTTCCTGCGCTCGATTCCGGAGCTGGTGTGGGCCGCGCTGATGGTGATAGCCGCGGGGCTTGGCCCCTTCGCGGGCACGCTGGCACTGGCGCTGCACACCGCGGGGGTAATCGGTCGCCTGTTCGCGGAGACGCTCGAGAACGCGCCGCCCGAACCGGCGCAAGCGCTGCGCCTGTCCGGAGGTCGGCCGGCGCTCGCCTTTCTTTACGGCACCATGCCCAACGTAGTGCCACAGCTTATCGCCTACTCGCTTTATCGCTGGGAAATCAACATCCGCATGGCCGCGATCCTCGGTGTCGTCGGCGCCGGCGGCCTCGGGCAGATGCTTTATTTCAGCCTGTCGCTGTTCCAGCAGCCGCAGGCGATGACGGTGATCATCGCGATGCTGGTGCTGGTGGCGGTTGTGGATGGCGCAAGCGCGTGGCTGCGCCAGCGGCTCGTGGTCTGACTCGTGATGCTTTCGGTCCTGCGGATCGCGGTATTCTTTTTGCTCGGCGGCGCCCCGGCTGCACTGTCCGCCGCGGATATCAGGCTTTGGTCGGGCGGGCCCACCCCCCCGCTCGAGCTGAGGGACCTCGAAGGCAGCCGGCACCGTCTCGCCGACTACCGGGGCAAAGTCGTGCTGGTCAATTTCTGGGCCACCTGGTGCCGGCCGTGTCGCGAGGAGATGCCCTCGATGCAGCAGCTCAAGGCCAAGCTCGCGGGTAAGCCCTTCGTCGTGCTCGCGGTGAACCTGGACGAGCCCGAGCCGCGGATCAGGGAAATTCTGTCCCAGATGACGATTGATTTCACCATCCTGCTCGACCCCGAGAAGAAAGCGGCCAACGCATGGAATGTGCGCATCCTGCCGGCGAGCTTTATCGTCGGGCCGAATGGCAGGGTTCGCTACAGCGTGGTCGGCGAGCTCGACTGGAGCAACGACAGGGTCGTCAGCTGGGTCTCGGAGCTCTTTACAGCTCGTAGCTCGAGCCCTCACCCCTGAGCGTCGCTTCCACCACCGCGCGCTTGAGGTGCGGGGCGAACAGCTCGATGAAGTCGTAGACATAGCCGCGCAGGTAGGTGTCGG
This sequence comes from Betaproteobacteria bacterium, assembly GCA_023266245.1. GTDB lineage: Bacteria > Pseudomonadota > Gammaproteobacteria > Burkholderiales > SG8-41 > SG8-41. Next base: position 6,690 of record JAHFRO010000038.1, read on the forward strand.
GCCGGACGCCGATGCGCGTCATGCTGGGATCGAACAGATGGCTTGCGTCGATCAGCCGCAGCCCCAGATCGCGCGCCGGATCGAACGCCATCTTGGCGAGGATGCCGATGCCGAGGCCCATCTCGACGTAGGCCTTGATGACGTCGGCGTCGATCGCGGTCAGCACCACGTTCGGCGTGATCCCCTTGTTGTCGAACGCGCGCCTGATCGGCGAATCGCCGGTAAACGCGAAATCGTAGGTAATGACGGGATGGCGCGCGATCGCCTCCAGCGTGAGCTGCCGTTCCTTGAGCAGCGGGTGCTTGAGCGGCGTGATCACGCAGTGGTTCCACTGAGAGCACGGCAGCAGCACCAGGCCGCCGTAGAGCTCGGTCGCCTCGGTGGCGATCGCGATATCGGCTTCGCCTGATTTGACGAGGTCCGCGATGTGCTGCGGGCTGCCCTGCCGCAGCGAGAGCCGCACGCGGGGGTAGAGCTGGGTGAAGCGGCGCACCACCGGCGGCAGCGCGTAACGCGCCTGGGTGTGGGTGGTGGCGATCACCAACGCGCCGGCGTCCTCGCTGCTGAAGTCGCGCGCCACCTGCTTCAGATTTTCCGCGTCCTTCAACATGCGTTCGGCGATGCCGAGGATGAGCTTGCCCGGCTCGGTGACATCCACGACGCGCTTGCCGTGGCGCACCAGGATCTGCACCCCCAGCTCTTCCTCAAGCAGCCGGATCTGCTTGCTGATCCCGGGCTGGGAGGTGTGGAGCGCTTCCGCCGCCTCGGACAGATTGAGTCCCCGGCGCGCCACCTCGGACAAGTACTTGAGTTGTTGGAGCTTCATACTCTATAACTAATATCTATCAGTTATAACATCATAGCGCATAATTCGTTTACGGTATAACCCGGGCCGGCTAACATTCGCCAAGTCCCCGGATTTAGAGGAAATACGGTATGACCGAGCCCGTTTTTGATCTCGTCGATCAAGACGAAATCGAGCGCTATGCCGATGCTCTGCGCACCTACCAGGATGGCGCCATTGACGCCGACCGCTTCACGGCGACCCGCCTGCAGCAAGGCGTTTACGGGCAGCGCCAGGAAGGCGTCAACATGGTGCGCATCAAGATTCCCGGCGGGCGCCTGACGGCGGAACAGCTGCAAGCGATCGCGGCGGCGCTCGAAACCTATGCGCGCCACGATGTGGTTCACATCACCACCCGCCAGGACATCCAGATGCACTACGTGCCGCTGGAAGACACGCCGGCGGTGCTGCGCGATCTGGCGCGAGCGGGGCTCACCACGCGCGAAGCGTGCGGCAACACCATCCGTAACGTGACCGCGTGCCCACTCGCCGGCATCTGCCCGCGCGAGCACGTGGACGTAACGCGGCACCTCGACGGCGCGGTGCAGCATTTCCTGCGCAATCCGCTCAACCAGCAGCTGCCGCGCAAGTTCAAGATCAGCTTCTCGGCCTGCGAGGCCGACTGCGCGCAGGGCCTGATGCACGACATGGGCATCGTCGCGGTCAGGCACGACGGACGCTTCGGTTTCAAGGTGATGGCGGGGGGTGGTCTCGGGCACAAGCCGCACCACGCGATCGTGGTCGAGCCGTTCATCGAAGAGCGTGAGCTGATCCCGGTGATGGAAGCGATCGTCGCGCTGCATAACCGCTACTCCGACCGCACCAAGCGCGCCAAGTCGCGCATCAAGTTCCTGGTGGACCGCTTCGGCCCGGAGGGCTTCATCGAGAAGTACCGCGAAGAACTCGCGCGCACCAAGGCCGCCCACGAAGGGCGCCAGGATTATCCACGTGGCGAATGGGCCGAGGGGACCAACGGTGCCGTCCCCGGTGCCGGCGCTCCGCGCCAGGTGTTTGCCCAGAAGCAGCCTGGGCTGGTGGTCGTACCGGTCGCCGTGCCGATCGGCAACCTCAACGCGGCTCAGCTGCGCGGCGTAGCACAAGCGCTCACTAACTTTGGCCTCACCGAGGCCCGCACTACCCAGGACCAGAACCTCATGCTGCCCAACGTGCGCAAAGAGGATGTGGCAAAGATCTACGCCGAGCTTGCGCCGCTCAAGCTCGGCAAGCCGCAGGCGGGAGACAACGTGGTGGCCTGCCCCGGCACTTCGACCTGCCGCCTCGGCATCACCTCAAGCACTATCCTTGGGCCCAAGCTCGACGGGGGCCCCGACGATCTGCGCATCCGCGTGAGCGGCTGCCACAACGGCTGCGCGCAGCCGGAGACCGGCGACATCGGCATCTACGGCGAAGGCAAGCGCCTGCACGGCAAGCTGATTCCGCACTATCAGACTTACTTCGGCGGCAACGGCATGGCGGGCGGCGGGCTCGCGATCAAGGGTCCTTCAATTCCTGTGGCGCGGATCGAAACCGCGGTGGCGCGCGTGAAGCAGGCGTTCACGCAGACGCACCGTGCAGGCGAGACCTTCTTCGAATGGACGCGGCGCCAGGGCATGGACTACATCAACGGCCTGCTGGCGGATTTGACCGAGGTGAAGCCGGAGGACGCGCTGCAACTCGCGCGCGACCACGGGGATCAGGGTGACTTCCGCGTGCTGCAGCTCGGCGGCGGCGAGTGCGCGGGCGCGAGCCAGGTCAAGATCGGTTCGAGCTTCTTCGATGCCGCGCACGAGCGTGCCTACCGCGACGCCTTCAAATTCCAGCGCAAGTATGCTGAGGCGCTCGCCTGCGCGGAGCAGATCGCCCGGCTCGTGGGACAAGGCTTGTCACAGCTCGTGGGCGGGCAGGCACCGGCCGTGCTGGCCGAACTGGCGCAGGAGATCGCCCGCGTGCTGCCGCGCGAGACCCACTTGAGCACGGAACTCGCGCGGCTCGCACAGGAGCTCGCGCGCCCCGCTGCCGAGTTCGGCGAAGCTGATCTCGTCCGCCTGTTCGCGGACCTCGACCGCTGGACGGTGGAGGTCGCGCGCTTCTGCGTCGGCTTCGACCGCCAGCTCGACCTGACCGAGGCGCTGCCGCGGGGATTCGAGGTGAAGCCCGTGCACGTTCATCGCAAGACTGCGCAGCCGGCGGCCGTCGCCGCCTCGTAGGAAGAACACGCATGACCTACGTCGTAACCGAGTCGTGCATCAAATGCAAATACACCGACTGCGTCGAGGTGTGCCCGGTGGATTGCTTCGTCGAGGGGCCGAATTTTCTTGCGATCGACCCCGCAACCTGCATCGACTGCACGCTGTGCGTCGCCGAATGCCCGGTGAATGCGATCTACCCCGAGGCCGATGTGCCGCCCGATCAGGTCGAGTTCATTGCGCTCAATGCGGAACTCGCCAAGAAATGGCGCGTCATCGCGGCCATGAAGGCGCCGCCACCGGACGCTGACCAATGGGCGAAAGTCGGCGACAAGCGGCAGTATCTCGAGGTGTAGGCGATGCCGCGCGCTCTTGGTAAGGTCTATCTCGTTGGCGCCGGACCGGGTGCCCCCGATCTCCTCACGCTGCGCGGGGCGGAGATCCTCAAGCGCGCCGACATCGTGTTCCATGACGCGCTGGTGCATCCCGAGGTGCTGGCGCTCGCCGCGCGCGCCGAGAAGATCGCAGTCGGCAAGCGCTGCGGCAAGCACACGACCGCGCAGCAGTTCATCAACAAGCGCCTGGTTGACGCGGCACGCAAGCACGGCGTGGTGGTACGGCTGAAGGGCGGCGACCCGATGCTGTTCGGTCGCGCCCAGGAGGAGATCGCAGTGCTCAAAAGAGCCGGCGTGCCGTACGAGGTCGTGCCCGGCGTCACCTCCGCGCAGGCGGCGGCGGCCGAAGCAGGCATCTCGCTCACGCAGCGAGGCTTGGCGCGCAGCGTTGCTTTCGTCACGCCACGGGTGGGAGAAGGCGAGGCGCCGAGCGCGTGGGCGAAGACCGCGGCGGCGGCCGACACCGCCGTCATCTACATGGGCGCGGGTCAGGCCGCGGAGATCGCCGCGGCGCTCATTGCGGCCGGCGCGCCGCGCGACCTGCCGGTGCTGGTTGCGGAAAACGCAACGCTGCCGGAAGCGCGCTGCCTCGCGCTCACTCTGCGCGAACTGCCGCACATCGCCGAACACGGCCTTACCGGGCCGACGCTCATCATGCTGGGGCGCGTGTTCGCCTCCGCGCTTGCCGCATCCGCTGAATCCGGCGTCCTGCCGGCCTGTAAGACGGCGTGACGCCGGCCGCTCGCGCGGTCCAGGCCGGCACGCCTCATCAAATCCACTCGTAGTAAACCTGGATAAAGGCTGTACTTATGACTGATGTTGTGCCTCAAAAAGTTGAAGCAGCGCGATCGTTGCTGCGCCGCATCGCCCGGGAGTTTGCGCCCGCGACATTCGCCAACAGCCTGGGGGCCGAGGACATGGTGCTCACCGATCTGATCTTCACGGACGCGCTGCCGATCGAAGTGTTTACTCTGGACACGGGACGGCTGCCGAACGAGACGTATGTCCTGCTGGATGCGATAGCCACGCGCTACGGGACGCGGCTGCGGGTGATGTTTCCCCGGTCAGAGGCGGTGGAGGCCTATGTGGCGAGCCATGGCGTGAACGGCTTTTACAACGGTGTCGAGCTACGCAAGGCGTGCTGCCATATCCGCAAGGTGGAGCCGCTGCGCCGGGCACTCGCCGGCAGGAAGGCCTGGATCACCGGCCTGCGCCGGGAGCAGTCCGTCACCCGCGGCGATCTCGCGGACGAGTCTTTCGACACCGAGCACGGGCTGATGAAGTTCAATCCGCTCGCCGACTGGAGCCACGAGGAAGTGTGGGCCTATATCCGGACTCATGCGGTGCCGTATAACGCGTTGCACGATCAAGGCTATCTGAGCATCGGTTGCGCGCCGTGCACCCGCGCCGTCGCCGCGGGCGAGGACATCCGCGCCGGCCGCTGGTGGTGGGAGAACCCCGAGTCCAAGGAGTGCGGTCTGCATCTGCGCCGCGTGGCCGTGTAATCCTCGCTCGCAATAAGACCAACACCACGATCCCTTGGATACACCCTACACCGACAGTCCGTCGGCGCGTGTCCTGGCGCCCGATCCCGGAAGGCGTGAGCCGCGCCGCCGCCTCTTTCCTGCTAGACCGATTCAGCTAAAACACGCTACAATTCAAGCTTTTAGTAACACTCCTGGCTTGGTTGTATGCGGATCTCACGCGGCCTACCCGCCGCCGCAGCTGAACCGACTGCGCTCACCATAGGCAATTTTGACGGCGTGCATCTCGGCCATCAGGCGATGCTCGCCGAGCTCGCGCGCGCGGCCGGCCGCCTCGGCATGCCTGCGTGCGTGCTCACCTTCGAGCCGCACCCGCGCGAGTTTTTCGCGCCGGACAAGGCGCCGACGCGCCTCACCTCGCTGCGCGAGAAGCTCGAACTGCTCATGGGTTTGGGCGTGGACCGGGTTCACATCTGCCGCTTCAACTACCGCTTCGCTCAGATTGCCGCGGAAGATTTCGTCGAGCGTATCCTCGCGCGCGGCCTCGGCGTGCGCTGGCTGCTGGTGGGAGACGATTTCCGCTTCGGGGCGCGCCGCGCCGGCGACCTGGTCATGCTGAAGCAGGCCGCCCCGCACTGCGGCTTCGAAGTCGCGGCGCTGGCGAGCGTCACGCTGGAGGGCGAGCGGGTCTCCAGCACCGCAGTGCGCAACGCGCTCGCCGCGGGCGATCTCGATCGCGCGGCGCAACTGCTGGGCCGTGCCTATTCGATCAGCGGACGCGTGATGCGCGGCGACGGGCTGGGACGCAAGCTCGGCTTTCCCACCGCCAACGTGCAGATCAAGCACAATCGCCCGCCGTTGACCGGCATCTTCGCGGTGCGGCTGCACGGCGTGGCGAGCGAGCCGCTGCGCGGCGTGGCGAGCCTCGGGGTGCGCCCGACGGTCAAGCACCAGGGGGTGCCGACGCTGGAAGTGCACGTATTCGATTTCGACGGCGAGCTCTACCGACGCCACGTGCGCGTGGAGTTCCTGCGCAAGTTCCGCGATGAGGAGAAATATGCCGATCTCGCCACGCTCACGCGCCAGATCGCGCTCGACGTCGAGAATGCGCAGGCCTATTTCTACCACAGAGACACAGAGACGCCGAGAAAAGCAAAATATTGAAATGGTTTCATTTTGTGACTTGTTGTGCTCCGTGCCTCAGTGTCTCTGTGGTGGATTTTTTGGTGTGATTGATGGCTGACTACAAGAAAACACTGAACCTGCCCGACACGAAGTTTCCGATGCGCGGCGACCTCGCCAAGCGCGAGCCGCTGATGCTCAAAGCCTGGCAGGAGCGCAAGTTCTACGAGCGCATCCGGCAGGCGCGCCGCGGCTGCACCCGATTCATCCTGCACGACGGGCCGCCCTACGCCAACGGCGACATCCACATCGGTCACGCCGTGAACAAGATCCTCAAGGACATGATCGTCAAGAGCAAGACCCTGTCCGGGTTCGATGCGCCCTACGTGCCGGGCTGGGACTGCCACGGGTTGCCGATCGAGCACCAGATCGAGAAGCAGCACGGGAAGGGCGTGCCGCCCGACAAGGTGCGCGAGCTGTGCCGTGCTTTCGCCGCGGAGCAGGTCGAGCGCCAGAAGAAGGACTTCATCCGGCTCGGCGTGCTGGGCGACTGGGAGCGCCCGTATCTCACGATGGCCTACAAGACCGAGGCCGACATCATCCGCGCGCTCGGGAAAATCCACGAACGCGGCTGCCTCTACCAGGGCAAGAAGCCGGTGCACTGGTGCGTGGACTGCGGTTCGGCGCTCGCCGAGGCCGAGGTGGAGTACGAAGACTGCAAGGACCCGGCGATAGACGTCGGTTTTCCCTTCGCCGAGCCGGACAAGGTGGCGAAGGCGTTCGGTCTCACAAAGCTTCCGGAGAAGCCCGGCTATGCGGTGATATGGACGACGACGCCCTGGACGCTCCCCGGCAACCAGGCGCTCGTCGTCCATCCCGAGTTCGACTACGCACTGGTCGAAACAGAGGATAGCTTGTTGGTGGTCGCCAATGAGATTTTCATGAAGGCTACCGCCTTCTGGGTCGAGTCGAGCCCCGTGAATCCCGATGAAGGGTTCTCGGATGGGCAAGCACTTGCGTTGACGCGAAGGTATGGCATCCGGCAGTGGAAGGTCATCGGTCTTGCCAAGGGCAAATCGCTTGAACTCATCCAGTTCCGCCACCCGTTCTATGACCGGTTGGCGCCGGTGTACCTCGGCGAGTATGTGACGCTCGAAACGGGGACGGGCATCGTGCACTCGGCGCCGGCCTACGGCGTCGAGGACTTCGATTCCTGCCGCCGCTACCGCATGAAGGAGGAGGAAATCCTCACGCCGGTGCAGGGGGACGGAAAATACGCGCAGAGCCTGCCGCTGTTCGGAGGCCATTCGATCTGGGACGCCAACCCCAAAATCATCGCGCACCTGGCCGACACAGGCGTGCTGTTCGCACTCGAAGACACCGTTCACAGCTACCCGCACTGCTGGCGTCACAAGACGCCCATCATCTTCCGCGCCACCAACCAGTGGTTCATCGGGATGGACCTCGAAAGGCGGAAGGATGAAGGCGGAAGGATGAATGAAACCTTGCGGGACATCGCGATGAAAGCGGTGGAGGCCACACAGTTCTATCCGGCGTGGGGACGTGCGCGGCTGGAAGGCATGATCCGCCATCGCCCCGACTGGTGCGTGTCGCGCCAGCGCAACTGGGGGGTGCCGATGGCGCTGTTCGTGCACCGCGAATCCGGCGAGCTGCACCCGCGCACGCTCGATTTGATCGAGCAGGCCGCGAAGCGGGTGGAACAGGGCGGCATCGAAGCCTGGTTCAAGATGGAAGCCTCCGAGCTGCTCGGCGAGGACGCCCATCAATACCGCAAGGTGTCCGACACGCTCGACGTGTGGTTCGATTCGGGAACGACACACGCAACCATCCTCAAGCAGCGCGAAGGGCTCACGTTCCCGGCCGATCTCTATCTCGAGGGCTCGGACCAGCACCGCGGCTGGTTCCAGAGCTCGCTGCTCACCGCGTGCGCGATGGACGGATGCGCGCCCTACGTGGGCCTGCTCACACACGGCTTCGCCGTGGATGGCGAAGGCCACAAGATGAGCAAGTCCGAGGGCAACGTGATCGTGCCACAGGAGGTGATGGACGAGCTCGGCGCCGACATCCTGCGGCTGTGGGTGGCCTCGACCGATTACTCCGGAGAACTCGCGATCTCGCGCGAGATTCTGAAGCGCGTGGTCGAGTCCTATCGCCGCATCCGCAACACGCTGCGCTTCCTGCTCGCCAATCTCGCCGATTTCGAGTTCGCGCGCAACATGCTGCCGGTGGACGAGTGGCTGGAGATCGACCGTTACGCGTGGGTGATGACCTCCGACCTGCAGCGGAGCCTGACGCCTTCCGAGCTCGGCGATAAACATCCGTCATCCCCGGGACACTACGGCAACTACGAGTTTCACCTGGTGGCGCAGAAGCTGCAGACCTTTTGTTCGGAGGATCTCGGCGGCTTCTATCTCGACATCCTCAAGGACCGCCTTTACACCGCGCCCGCCAACTCGCGCGCGCGGCGCTCGGCGCAGAACGCGCTCTACCACATTGCCCAGTCGCTCACCCGGTTGCTGGCGCCTGTCCTGTCGTTCACCGCGCAGGAAGTGTGGGAAGTGTTGAACGGCGGCGATCAATGCGTGTTCGAGCGGACGTGGTACGAATTCCGGCTGCCGCGCGATGCGGAGGAGCTGCGGGACCGCTGGAAAAAGCTGAGGCTGCTCCGCTCCGACGTGCTGAAGCAGCTCGAAGAGCTTCGCGTCGCGGGAAGTATCGGCTCCTCGCTTGCGGGGGAGATCGAGCTCTACGCCAACGGCGAGAGCCGCGAGTTTCTGAAGTCGTTCGACGACGACCTGCGCTTCGTGTTCATCACTTCGCAGGCGCGGGTCATGGAGGGGAGCAGCCCCGGGGCCGGCGCGACCGTGCTCCCGGATGTCAGGATCAGGGTGAGCGCGAGCCCGCACCCCAAATGCGAGCGCTGCTGGCATTACCGGGCGGACGTTGGCGCCCATACCGGGCACCCGCACTTGTGCGGCCGTTGCGTCGCCAACCTGTTCGGCGCGGGCGAGCCGCGCGCCCATGCGTAGGTCGGTCATGGCCACAGAGAGCACAGAGAACACAGAGAGAAAAGCTTGAACCGCCAAGACGCCAAGAAATACAAGTACAAATTTGAACCGCAGAGATGCGGAGAGATACAAAATGAAGAGTGGAAAACATCCAATTATCGTTGGCTTAGGTTGGTTTAATTCGGATTCTCTCCGTGATCTCTGTGGTTCGAATGTTTCTGGGGTAAGGGTGGCAATCATTTTCGAATTAATCGGTGTTCATCGGCGGCTGATCCTTCTGGTTTTTTGACATGGTTTTCAAGACAACGTCCTGGCTCGCGCTCTCGGCGCTGATCGTCGCCCTCGATCAGGCGACCAAGTTCGTCGCCACGCAACGTTTGGCGGCCAACACGGTTGTCGAGGTCGCGCCGTTCTTCAACCTGGTGCTGATTTACAATCCCGGCGCCGCCTTCAGTTTTCTGTCGGATGCCGCCGGCTGGCAGCGAGGGCTGTTCATCGCGATCGCGCTCATCGCCTCGGTGTGGATCGTGTATCTGCTCCGCAAGTACCCGCATCAGCGCCTGTTCGCTCTGGCGCTTTCGCTGGTGCTCGCCGGTGCGGTCGGCAACGTAATCGACCGCATCCTGTTGGGGGTGGTGGTCGATTTTCTCGATTTCCACGCGCTCGGTTATCACTGGCCGGCGTTCAACGTCGCAGACGCGGCGATCAGCTGCGGCGCGGTCCTGCTGGTGTGGGACGCGCTGCGCCCGCGAAAGAAGACTGAATCAACCACAGAGGCACAGAGACACTGAGAAGATAATAAGTTTCAATCTCTTGCATATTCTCTGCGCCTCTGTGTCTCTGTGGTTCAAGCTATAATGTTTGTATGAAAGTCCTGCTCGCCAATCCCCGCGGCTTCTGCGCCGGGGTGGACCGCGCCATCGAGATCGTCGAGCGCGCGCTGCGGCTCCACGGCGCGCCGATCTACGTGCGCCACGAGGTGGTGCACAACAAGTTCGTGGTCGAGGACCTCAAGCGCCAGGGGGCGGTCTTCGTGGAAGACCTTTCCGAGGTGCCGGCGGGCGCGACCGTGATTTTCAGCGCGCACGGCGTGTCGCAGGCGGTGCGGCGCGACGCCGAGGCGCGCAAGCTCAAGGTGTTCGACGCCACCTGCCCGCTGGTGACGAAGGTCCACGTGGAGGTGGCGAAGATGCGCGGGCACGGGCGCGAGATCGTCATGATCGGGCACCGCGGCCACCCCGAAGTCGAGGGCACCATGGGACAGAGCAAAGGCGGCATGTACCTGGTGGAGAACCCCGGGGACGTGGCGAAGCTAAAAGTGAAGGACGAGAACAACGTCGCCTTCGTGACCCAGACGACGCTTTCGGTGGACGACGCGCAACAGACCATCGACGCGCTCCGCAAGCGTTTTCCCGAAATTGTGGGGCCGAAAAAGGACGACATCTGCTACGCCACGCAAAATCGCCAGGACGCGGTCAAGGTGTTGGCCAGGCAGTGCGACGTGGTGATCGTGGTGGGTTCCCCCAACAGCTCGAACTCCAACCGCCTGCGCGAGGTGGCGCAAAATCAGGGGGTGACCGCCTACATGGTGGACAGCGCCGCCGAGCTCAAGGCCGAGTGGGTCGCCGGCAAGCGCGTGGTGGGAATCACTGCCGGTGCCTCCGCGCCCGACGTGCTGGTGCGCGAGGTCATCGAAAAGTTGAAACGCCTCGGCGCGCAGAGCGTCGCGGAGCTTCCGGGCGTTGCGGAGAAGGTGGTCTTCCCGCTGCCGAAGGCGCTGGCCTAAGGCCGATGCAGTAACCGCAAAGGCGCCATCCCTCATCCCTTTCCCTTCTCTCTATGGGAGAAGGGAAAGCTCGAGGCTCCCCTCTCCGCTCGGGAGAGGGGCGGGGGTGAGGGTTGAACGCCGATAGAACATCAAAAATCAGCCACAGAGATCACCGAGAACACAGAGGGTTGAAAGACCAAGACCGCCTTGTTTGTCCTAGATTCGCAATCTCTGTGAACTCTGTGTCCTCTGTGGCTAATGCTACTTGGGGTTGATCTTATCTGCGTGCATCGGCGTTCATCGGCGGCTCAATCAGATTCTTGAGATGTTCTAAAAATCCACCCGGTCAGTCCGGGAGGCGGGCGCAGGGGAAGCCGCGGCCGTAGCCGAATTCCGCCAGCATGTAGCTCTTGACCGGGCCGTCCTTGCCGAGCGCCGGCTTGAACTTCAGTCCCTTGACGCTGTCCAGCGCGCTCTTTTCAAACGGCGGGGCGGAACACACTACGGTAGCCTGCTCCAGCGCCCCCCGCTCGTTGATCAGGAGCTGCAGGATCACCGCGCCATCCCGCTGCTTAAGCTTGCCTCCGGGATAGCGGGGCTTCGGCTCAGCGAGCGGCCGGGCCGGGGACGCCAGCCGCGGTGAATTGAAGTGGATGTAGCGAACCCCGTTGACCTCGACGTACTCGTCCGGATTGCGGGGTTGGTCCGAGAGCAGGAACACGTGGACGCTCACTTGCCTGGACGGCGCGGAACGTGCCTTGGCGTCGGCCTTGGCCGGCTGCGGTGCCTTCTCGCGCTGGTCTGCGGCGGCTTGCGCGAGATGCAAGGAAAATTCCGGCTTGGATGGCGCCGCCACTGACACCGGCACCAAGACCGCTCCGGACAGCAGTGCGAACAACGAGAGCGTTGAACCGAGCTTGTGCCTATTCCTGTCCATGACCGCGAACACCCCCGATTTGAGTGAGGAACGAAGACGGCGGGCAACGCGATTGCCCGCCGTCAGCCGATCTCCAGTGCTGTTCTCGCCTAATGAGCGTCGTAACGCATCATTTTGCGACGCTCATCAGCTTACAGGATCAGCTCGCGCCAGGATACCCGCTTGCCGATCACGCCGCCGGCGCCCGGGTTGACGCCGCCGGTCAGTTTCTTGCCCGTGACGTCGATGCCGGTGAACTTGAGCTGGCCGCTCGGCAGCCGGTAGACCACGAAGCCGGCGGTGAGCGCCGAGCCGAGCTTGGTGCCGACGAGCTGGCCGGGAGCCGAGGCGATGTACGACCCGGACTGGTAATCGAACTGGTAGAGGAAGCTGTCCCCGCCGCTCGAGCATGGCTCCGAGTTCGGCTCGTTGGTGACGAGGAGCAGCGCGCCCTTCACCAGCTGCATATCGATGTTCACCCGTTCGCCCGGCGAGTCGTTGAGAGGATTCAAGTCCACGTACCAGCCGTTCTGCGTGGCCCAGTCCACCGGATTGGTCGAAACCGAGCGGCTTGTGGCGTCAATCACCGTCAGGAACTGCTGCACCAGTTTCGCGCCGGGCTGACGCAGGTTCCCGAGATCGGCGCCGGTGTCCTTGAAGCCGTACACCGATTGCTGGTAGGCGCGGTTTTCGGGCGGAACGAGCGTCGCGGGATCCTGCAGGTCGGAGGCGCCGAGGAAACGACCGGTTGCCACGTACACCACGTTGAAACTCGGGGCGGGGGAGGCGAAGCGCGTGATCTCCGGCCGCGTCGTAATCGACTGCGGCTTGGGCGGGATGCTTGCGTCATTGACCTGGCCGATGCGCTGCACCGTCGGAATGAGAGACGTCATGTCGTAGCGCCACACGTTGCCGAGCAGATCCCCGCCATAGATGAAGGTGGTGGTGTTGTCCACCGCGAAGTTGACGGCGAACCCGGCGATCTTGGCGAAGCCGCTGGGTGTGATGATGTCGCCAACCCCGGTCGTGACCTTGCTCAGGATCGCCCCGGTTGCGGCATCGAGCACGTAGAGATGCCCCCTGCCGTCGCCGGGCGTGACGTTGTTGTATCCCGAGGTGACGATCACCACCCACTTGCCGTCGCTCGGCCGCTTGGTGATGACCGCCTGACCGAAGGTGAACCCCAGGTCGGGGTCGGAGATGTTGCACAGCGTGGCGTCCGAGCAGATCTCCCACAGGCCCTTCGGATTGGCGGGATCGGTGATGTCGAGCGCATAGTAGCCGCGCCCGCCGAGGTTCAGGCCGCCCACCAGGATCGTCTTCCACGCGCCGCCGATGAATACATCCATCGTGGACGGCGAGCCGTCCACGTAGTAGCGGTGGCCGATATCGTACTTGGTGGACGCAAGCTTGTGCAGATCCGGCGTCACGATGCGCGGCACGTAGGCCCACAGCTCCTGCCCGGTGTCGCCGTTGAAGGCGTGCAGCAGGCCGTCGTTGGCGGGGATGAAGAGCACCGACTGGCGGCTCAAGTTCGCCGTCTTGAACGAGCCGTAGTCGGGGGTCACTGCGTCGCCGAAGAGCAGGTTGGGCTTGCCGACGAAGGCGGGCTTCGCGTTCACGGTGTCGCCCAGCACGTGATCGCGGTCGCGGTAGAGGTCCTTTGGTGCGGTCTCGTGCTGCGTCTGGCCGCGCAGCCAGTTCACGAGGTTATTGCCCGTGTTGACGTCATTCTGTTTTGAGGGGTTCATCGGCGGGCATTGCGGCAACGCGGCGCACTTGTTGTCGAAGAACGCCTTTTCCGCCGCCGTCAGGTTGGCGTAGAGGAAGGGCTTGAGCTTGGTCGGGGTCGGCACGGCTGCGGCATCGAAGGTATGGATGGTGCGCGTGTCGCTGCTTGCCGCAACCCGTGCATCGAGCAGGGCGCCCGCCGCCCATACCACGCCCGGGAGCAGGTTGCCGCTGATGGGGTCAATCTTCTCCGCCACCACTTCCCCGTCCCATTTCACCGTGCGGTAGGTCGAGCTGTAGATGAAGTTGTCGGTCGGGGTGATGTTCGGCGTGCTGGTGGCCGAGGCGGCGGCCGACGCGGTGATGCTCTGGATCGAGGACAGCGCATTGGTGAGCCCGCTTTGCAGCGAAGTCGGGTCCTTGGCGCTGAAGTAGAGCCCGCGCCCGTTCACCGCCGCGTGCCACAGGTCGTCGAGCGCCGAGGGATCGTTGCCGATCGCCTGCGGCCAGTTGCAGGCGCCCGCGGTCCAGGAACAGCCGGAGGGGTCGCCGTTCTTGATTTTGACTAAGTCGCCGCTCGTGGCGGTCTCGTAGTCCGACCGGTAGGTCATCAGGCCGTCGAGCCCCAGCCCGAGGGTGAAGGTGACCATGTGCTGATGCGGCGCCGTGTCCTTGGCCGAGGTGGGCACGTTGTCCTTCGCGACCAGCCCGCTCGTGCGCAGGTCGGTCTTGTAGTAATACATCGCCACGTCGGCGAGCGTGTTGGACGAGCCGAGGGTGGAAGCGCTTGCCGTGCCCGCGAGGGCGCCGTCGAAGGCGCCCGCCGCCCGCGTGGAGAAGCCGGCATTCACGTTGTCCTGATTGAGGATAGCGGTGCCGGTGGTCGTCAGCCCCTGATTGCCGTTCCAGTAGCCGTCGGTGGTGAGGAGCGCGAAGTTCTGCTGGCAGGAATACTGCACCGGATCCTCGGGCATGAAGGAGTTGATGCCGGTCGTCACGCCGGCGTAGTGCCGTCCGACGCGGGAGAGCGCCTCACGCAGCGGCGTGCCGCTGCCCGGGGTCTGTTTGTAGAACGTCTGGTACCAAGCCTGCTTTTGACCGGCGGTGAACTTGTCGATCTTGAGATACTTGTTGCTGTCCAAAGCATTGATCGTGAGGAAACCGACGCGGTAGCGGTCGTCCAGGGTCGAAAATACGCGGCCGGCGCCGGTCTTCATGAACAGCATGCGTGTGCGGTTGTACGAGTACCAGTTCGCGAAGTTCTGCAGTTCCTCGGTGTAGGTGCAGTTACCCAATGCGACTCCAGCGCAGTCGGTGCGGTTGAACCGGCCGCCGTAGGTCGCCGTGGCGGGCACGATGTCGGTGCGCTTGAGGTTCCCGAGGCGCGGGAACCGGTAGGTGGTGTTCACCTTCGACTGGCAGAGCGCGGGCGTGCCGCCGGAGGCCGCTGTGGTTTGCGCGGCGGCGGCCGTGGTCCTGCACCAGCGCACCGGCGCCGGCACGATATTCAGCCCTGTCGGTACCGCGGAGAGCACGCACGAAGTCAAGTTTTGATCGGTGCAGTGCTCGCGCGGCGTGATGTCGAAGTAATGCGGGTTGGTGCTGAGGATCCTCGGATTGCGGAAGCTGGTGAGTGCGGAGCCGGTGGCAACCGGAAACCCTCCCGAGAAAGGCGACGTATTGATCGTGGTGTTGTACACCCAGGGATTAGGCGTATGGATGCCGTTGCGCTTGCACTTGGTCGAATCCAGGAGCTCGGCGCCGGTTCGCGTGCTCGAATCGCACCAGACGATTTCCGTCCACGTCGTCACCAGGTTCCTGGTGCCGGCGCCGATGTAGGGATCGTTGTTGGCGGCGGTGGGACTCGCGTTGCCGAGACTTACGCCGAGATCATTGACCCCCGGCGTGTAGGTCGTCTGCGGGTTGTAGTAAAGCGTGTTGAACGGCGCGGCATAGTAGGGCGGATGCCCCAGGGTGCAGCTGGTGCCCGCGACGTTGCAGGAAGTAGATATAGTTGAAGTGCACACCTTGCAGGAGGTGGAATCATTCACCTGGTCCGGCATGTGGTCGCTCCCCATGCTCCCGGAGTCGTCGAGGATGAACATGAGATTGGGCAGCACCGTGACGGTCGGGGCCGACCCGAGCGGCGCCTGCGCGAGGTCGGTCTGCGACGCCCAAGAGGGCGCGGGCAGCGTGAGGATCGCGGCGAGGGCGGCCGCCGTGCTCAGGGAACGAACAGGGTATGAGGGTTTCATGACGGTGTTCTCCATCGGGTTTCGTGGTGTCAGAGTGCGATCGCAACCATCGACTGCACGTAGCTCGCGGTATTGCGCGGGCC
>JAHFRO010000114.1:0-4224 GCA_023266245.1 Betaproteobacteria bacterium
TCGGCCAGAAGAAGCGGGTACAGGTGGAATTCGTGTCGGCCAACCCCACCGGGCCCCTGCACGTGGGGCACGGGCGCGGCGCGGCTTACGGCGCGAGCCTCGCCAACGTGCTCGGCGCGGCCGGTTTTGATGTAACGCGCGAGTACTATGTCAACGATACCGGGCGGCAGACGGACATCCTCGCGCTCTCGACTTGGCTGCGCTACCTCGAGCTGTGCGGCGTGCCGGTTGCTTTCCCCGGCAATGCTTACCAGGGCGAGTACGTGCGCGAGATGGCGCGCGCGATCTTCGCGCAGCATGGCGCGCAGTACCGACACGGCGTCACGGCTGACGTTTTCAAGGCCGCCTTAGCCGAGCCGGACGAAGAGCTGAGGCTCGACAGGCTGATTCAGCTCGCGCGGCAACAGCTCGGCGGGGATTACGCCACCATCCACAACTTCGCGCTCAGCGAGCAACTGGAAGACTGCCGCAGCGACCTCGGCGAATTCGGCGTCACCTTCGACCACTGGTTCTCCGAGCGCTCGCTCTACGACTCCGGGCTGGTCGAGCGCGCGGTGCGCGTGCTGGAGGAGCGCGGACACATCCATCACCAGAACGGCGCCAAGTGGTTCCGTTCGACCGCATTCGGCGACGAGAAGGACCGCGTGGTGCAGCGCGAGAACGGCCACTACACTTACTTCGCTTCCGACATTGCCTACCATCTCGACAAGTTCGAGCGCGGTTTCGACCTCGTGATCGACGTGTGGGGCGCCGACCACCACGGTTACATGGCGCGCGTCAAAGGCGCGCTTGCGGCGCTCGGCCTCAATCCGGAGCAGCTCACCATCGCGACGGTGCAGTTCGCCGTGCTCTACCGCAGCGGCCAGAAGGTGTCGATGTCCACCCGTGCTGGCGAATTCGTCACGCTGCGCGAGCTCAGGCGGGAAGTCGGTAACGACGCGGCGCGCTTCTTCTACGTGCTGCGCAAGTGCGACCAGCACCTCGATTTCGACCTCGATCTGGCGAAATCGCAGAGCAATGAGAACCCGGTCTACTACGTCCAGTACGCGCACGCCCGTGTTTGCAGCGTGCTCGAGCAGTGGGGCGGTGAGGCGGCCGGCCTTGCCGCCGCCGACACGACCGCGCTCGCTTCCGAGCACGAGCTTGCCCTGCTGACGCGGCTGATCGAATACCCGGAGGCGGTGGAAAACGCGGCGCGCGAGCTCTCGCCCCACCTCGTCGCGTTCTACCTCAGGGAACTCGCCGCAGCGTTCCACAGCTATTACAACGCGACGCGCATACTGGTGGAGGAGGAAAACCTGAAACGCGCGCGCCTGGCGCTCGCGGCCGCGGTGCGCCAAGTGCTGCGCAACGGGCTCGCGCTGCTCGGTGTATCCGCCTCCGAGAGGATGTAACATATCGGCATGTCGAAGGACTACAAGAAAGCCGAGCGCAAGGCGGGATCCCGCGGCGGCGGCAGCTCGCTCCTCGTCGGCATTCTGATCGGACTGGTACTCGGGCTCGGTATCGCACTTGGCGTGGCGTGGTACATCAACAAGATGCCGAGCCCGTTCATCATCCGCCCCGCACCGCCGACCAAGGGCGAGCCGGCAAAAGGCAACACGCCGGGCATCGCCAGGGTCGAAGACCAGCCGGGCAAGGCCGCCGAGGGCAAACCGCGCTTCGACTTCTACAAGATCCTGCCGGGCATCGAGGAGCCGGCCACCGAACAGCAGCTCAAGGATGCACAGCAGGCGTCAACCGCAGCGGAGAGGGAGGCGTTTTTCCTGCAGGCGGGCGCGTTCCAGAGCGCGCCGGATGCCGACAATCTCAAGGCGCGGCTGGCGCTGCTCGGCATCGAGGCCGCGATCCAGACCACCTCGCTGCCCGACAGAGGCGTGTGGCACCGCGTACGCATCGGGCCTTACACCAGCATCGAGGAACTCAGCCGTACGCGTGATACTCTGAGGCAGAACGGCGTCGAGACCACCTTGATCAAGGTGCGCGACGTTGGCGAGAAAAAATAACCGGAGACAAAATGCAATCAGCCCGACGCTTCCTGATGCTCGCGATGCTGCCGGCCCTGCTCGCGACCAGTATCAACGCCGCCGCCCAGCTGGTGCCGGGCAGGGATTACCAGCTGATCGATCCGCCGCAGCCCGCCGACAGCGGAAAGAGGGTCGAGGTGATCGAGTTCTTCTGGTACGGCTGCCCGCATTGCAATAACCTGCAGCCGCCGCTCAAAGCCTGGCTCAAGAGGAAGCCTGCAGACGTCGCGTTCCGGAGCGTGCCCGCGGTGTTCGACGAGTCATGGATCCCGCTCACCAGGGCTTTTTATGCGCTCGATGCGCTGGGGCTCACCGAAAAGCTGCACTCCGATGTGTTCGCGGCTATCCACGAGCACAAGATCAGGCTGCAGGATCCGAAGGCGCTGTTCGATTGGGTCGCCAGGAACGGTGTGGAGCGCCAGAAGTTCATCGACACGTATAACTCCTTCGGCGTCACCAGCCGCACCCAGCGCTCGATCGATATGACCCGCAATTACGACATTCCCGGCACGCCCGCGCTGACGGTTGACGGCCGGTATCTCACCGCGCCTTCCATGACGCTGAAACCCGATAAAAGCATCGATTACGAGCGCTACTTCCAGGTGCTCGACCAGTTGATCGCATTAGCGCGCAAGGCACGCGCAGGGAAATAGGCATGGCGGGAATCCGGGCGAACCTTACCGCTCGCTGCTGCCTATGGCTGCTCGCACTCGCGTGCGCGACGACAGCGGTGCAGGCGCAGGAGCTGGTGCGCGCACGCCAGAACATCGAGTACCGGCTGATCGGGCCGCAACCGGTCGAGACACGCGACCGGATCGAGGTGATCGACTTCTTCTGGTATGGCTGCCCGCACTGCAACGACCTGCAGCCGGCGCTGGAAGGATGGATCAAGCGCAAGCCGGCCGATGTGGCGTTGCGCCGCATCCCGGCGATACTCAGGGACTCGTGGGCACCGCACGCGCGCATCTACTACACGCTCGAGCAGTTGAACGAAGTGGAGCGCCTGCACCAGAGGGTCTACTACAGCTATCACGTCGAGCTGCTGCACATGAGCAAGCCCGACGTGATGGTCGAGTGGGCGGGCAAGAACGGCATCGACCGCAAGCGCTGGCTCGACGCCTACTATTCGCCGGAGGTCGACGCCAAGGTCGAGCATGCGAAAAAGCTCAACCAGGCCTACACCGTCGAGGCCACGCCGACGCTGGTGGTGGACGGCCGCTACCTCACCTCGGGCAGCCTGGCGCCGAGCCTCCAAGGGATGATCCCCGTGCTCGAAGACCTGATCCGCCTCGCGCGCCAGCAACGCGCCGGGAGGTAGGCTCGCCGCCTCGCAGGCTGCGCCGGTTGCGCGGACCGAGAATCGTGCGGCAGCCGCAACGCGTCGTCATCACCGGGGCTTCGAGCGGCATCGGCGCTGCGCTCGCGCGCCGCTACGCCCGCGAGGGTGCCGTGCTGGGCCTCATCGCGCGGCGAGCCTCCGCTCTGCGGGAGCTCGCCACGCAACTCCCCGTGCGGTGCGAGACCTACCCGGTTGACGTGCGCGACGCCGCGGCCCTCGCTGCGGCCGCGCGCGATTTCGTCGCGCGCCACGGCTGCCCCGACATCGTCATCGCCAGCGCCGGCATCAGCCTCGGCACCCTGACCGAATACGCCGAGGACGTTGCCGCGTTCCAGGAGGTCTTTGACGTGAACGTCATGGGGATGGTGAAGACGTTCCAGCCGTTCGTCGCGTGCCTGCGCGAGCGCGGCAGCGGCGCGCTGGTGGGGATCGCCAGCGTGGCGGGCTACCGCGGCCTGCCGGGCGGGGCGGCCTACTCCGCCTCGAAGGCTGCCGCCATTTCCTACCTTGAAAGCCTGCGGGTCGAGCTCAAGGCGAGTGGCGTCAAGGTCATCACCCTGTGCCCGGGCTACATCGCCACGCCGATGACGGAGCAGAACCCGTACCCCATGCCGTTCCTGATGAGCGCGGACGAGGCGGCGGAAAAAATCGCCTCGATCATCGAGCGCGGCAAGCTTTTCGCGGTGATCCCGTGGCAGATGGCGCTCGTTGCGCGCGTGCTGCACGTGCTGCCGAACTGGCTCTACGACCGGCTCACCGCCGGCGCCCCGCGCAAGCCGCGACGCGGAAACTAGAAGCTGTCTCGAAAAGCCAAATGAAACCGCAGATGAACGCAGATGCACACAGATCAATCGATTC
>JAHFRO010000114.1:4324-7487 GCA_023266245.1 Betaproteobacteria bacterium
GCGTTTATCTGCGTCCATCGGCGGTTCCTGAATTTTTAGATGTTTTTGAGACGCGCTTTAGTTACTCCACCGTGACGGACTTCGCAAGGTTGCGCGGTTTGTCCACGTCGGTGCCGCGCAAAACCGCGACGTGGTAGGCGAGGAGCTGCAGCGGAATCACGTGCAGTATCGGGGACAGCGCTCCGGCGTGGTCCACGAGCCGCACGACGTGCACGCCTTCGCTCTCGGCGACGCGCGCATCCCGGTCGGCGAAAACGTAGAGCTCGCCGCCGCGGGCGCGCACTTCCTGCATGTTCGACTTGAGCTTCTCCAGCAGCTGGTCGTTGGGCGCGACGGTGACAACCGGCATGTCGGCATCCACCAGCGCCAACGGGCCGTGTTTAAGCTCTCCGGCCGCGTAGGCCTCCGCGTGGATGTAGGAGATCTCCTTGAGTTTCAGGGCGCCCTCCATCGCGATCGGGAAATGCACCCCGCGGCCGAGGAAGAGTGCATGTTGCTTCGATTCGAAGCGCCGCGCCCAGTCGCGGATCTGCGGCTCCACCGAGAGCACGGATTCCATCGCGCCCGGCAGGTGGCGCAACTGCGCGATCAGCTCTTTCTCGTGCCCGGCAGACAACCGTTCGCGCAGCTTGGCCAGCACCAGGGTGAGCACGAACAGCGCCGCGAGCTGTGTCGTGAACGCCTTCGTCGAAGCGACTCCGATCTCCGGGCCGGCACGGGTCAAAAAGCGCAGCCGCGACTGTCGCAGCAGCGCCGATTCGGGCACGTTGCAGATCGTGAGGGAGTCCTCGAGTCCGTGTGCCTGGGCGTGCTTGAGTGCCGCGATCGTGTCCGCCGTCTCGCCCGACTGCGAGATCGTCAACACCAGCGTGCCCGGCGCCGCCACCGGATCCCGGTAGCGATACTCGCTCGCGATCTCGACGGTCGCGGGCACGCCGGCGATGGCCTCCAGCCAGTAACGCGCGACGAGCCCGGCGTGATGGCTCGTGCCGCAGGCAAGCAGGAGGACCTGCCGGGTGCGCGCGAAGATCGCCGCGGCTTCCGTGCCGAAGAGGTTGGGCTGCAACGACTCCGCATTTACCACCATCTCCAGGGTATTCGCAACAGCGCCCGGCTGCTCGAAGATTTCCTTTTGCATGTAATGCGTGTACGGTCCGAGCTCGACCGCATCGGCGCTCAAACGGCTCCGCGTGATCGGGCGCTCGACACGGCCCCCTCCGCGGTCGCAGATCGTGACCCCTTCGGGACGCACCTCGACGACATCGCCCTCCTCGAGATAGATCACGTCGCGCGTCTTGCTGAGGAGCGCGCTGGCGTCGGAGGCGAGGAAGTTCTCGCCCTGGCCGAGGCCAACGAGGAGCGGCGAGCCCCTGCGCGCGCCGACCACCGCGTTCGGCTCCCGGCTCGAAACGAATCCGACGGCATAGGCGCCCTCCCATTCGCGGCTCGCGGCCTTGACCGCGGCGAACAGCGACACGCCTTTGGTGACCAGCGAATGCACGTGATGCACCATGACTTCGGTGTCGGTCTCGGAGGTGAACCCGTATCCCAGCGCCTTCATGCGCGCGCGGATCGGCTCGTGGTTCTCGACGATGCCGTTGTGGACGATGCCGATCTCGAGCCCGTCGCGCGCGGAAAAGTGCGGATGCGCGTTATTCTCGGTCGGCGCGCCGTGCGTCGCCCAGCGCGTGTGCGACAGGCCGGTGCTCGCCTGTACCTGTTTTTTCCGCGCGACTTCCTCGAGATGCGCCACACGCCCGGTGGAGCGCAGCCGCTCGAGATGACCGTCCTTGATAAACGCGATCCCGGTCGAATCGTAGCCGCGGTACTCGAGCTTCTTGATGCCCTCGATCAACAGCTCCACCACGTTGCGCGTGGAGGCCGCGCCGACTATGCCGCACATATCAGAACCCGAAATGATGAATAATGAGTGATGAGTGATGAATTGGTGCACTCGTCCGGCGGTTGCGCTCGTCATTCTGCATTCTGCATTCTGCGTTCATCGTTGCCTTTTCGTGGGCCGCTTCCAGCCGGGGCGGTGCTGCTGCGTTTTCACATTGATCACCAGGCCGCCCGGCGGGGTGTCTTTCCAGACGGTCGTGCCGGCGCCGACCGTCGCCCCCTTCGCGACGGTGACGGGGGCGACGAGCTGGACGTCCGAGCCGATGTGCACGTCGTCCTCGATCACGGTGCGGTGCTTCTCGGCACCGTCATAGTTGCAGGTGATGGTGCCGGCGCCGATGTTGACGTTGCGGCCGACGGTGGAGTCTCCGATGTAGGCAAGGTGGTTGGCCTTGCTCCGCGCCGCGATCACGCTCGCCTTCACTTCCACGAAATTGCCGATGTGCACGTCCCGCGCGAGCCGGGTCCCGGGCCGGATGCGCGCATAGGGACCGATGCGGCAGTTGGCGCCGATCTTCGCGTCATCGATCAGCGTGAACGGCTCGATGCGGGTTCCTGGTCCCACTTCGGTGTTCTTAAGCACGCAATTCGCGCCGATCTCGACGCGGTCCGCGAGCTTCACCCCGCCCTCGAACACGCAGTTGACATCGATGATCACGTCCGCGCCGCACACGAGATCGCCGCGCACATCGAAGCGCATCGGATCGGCAAGCGTCACCCCGCGCTCGAGGAGCCGCGCCGCGTACCGCCGCTGGTAATGGCGCTCGAGCTGCGCGAGCTGCGCCCTGCTGTTCACCCCCAGCGCTTCCCAGGACGCACGCGCCGTGACCGTCGCCACCGCTATCCCGTCGCGGAGCGAGATCGGCACCACATCGGTCAGGTAGTACTCGCGCTGCGCATTGCGGTTGGTGAGCCGCGACAGCCATCCCTCGAGCCGTGCGGTGGGTAGCGCCATGATGCCGGTATTGATCTCGCGGATTCTGCGGTGCGCGGGGCTCGCGTCCTTTTCCTCGACGATGGCGGTCATCGCGCCGCGGCGGTTGCGCACGATGCGCCCGTAACCGGCGGGGTCGTCGAGTTCGGCGGTCAGCAGGGTGAGCCGCTCGCCCCCGCCTGCGACCATCGCCTTGAGCGTTTCCTCCCCGATCAAGGGCACGTCGCCATAGAGCACCAGGGTCAGCCCCGAAGCGCCCAGGTGGGGCAGCGACTGTGCCAGCGCGTGCCCGGTGCCGAGCTGGGGCCGTTGCCTCACGAACACCAG
>JAHFRO010000296.1 GCA_023266245.1 Betaproteobacteria bacterium
CGTGCGTACCGGTCTTGCGCTGCGCCCGGCCGGCTGCGTCGCGCTCCACCACCCGGCCCACTGTCCGGATCCAGCGCCATTCGCCGCTCTTCGCCTGCATTCGGTACTCGACGTCCAACACCGGAACCGATCCCTTGACCGTCGCCGCCAGCGCCGATCTCACCCTTGAAAGGTCGTCCGGGTGCGTGAGTTTCTCCCAGGCTTCGACGCGCAATGGAATTTCATCTGGCCCGTATCCCAGGATCGGCCACCATTGCCGGCTGAAGCGCACTTCTCCGGTCGCGAGGTTCCAGTCCCAGGTCGCGAGGTCGGAAGCCTGCAGCGCAAGATCGAGCCGGTATTCACTCTCTTTTAACGCCTCTTCACTTCGCCTGCGCGCGGCGCGCTCCTCCGCCTCCGCGAGCGCGCGCTTGATGACCGGCACCAGCCGGCTGAGGCGGTCCTTCAGCACGTAATCGGTGGCGCCGTGTTTCATCGCCTCCACCGCGCGCTCCTCGCCGATCGTGCCCGACACGAAGACGAAGGGCACCTCGGGGAGCTTGCGCTGTACGAGGTCGAGCGCCGTCAGGCCGCCGATCGCCCCCGGAAGACTGAAGTCGGAGATGATGAGGTCGGGAACGAACTGATCGAGCGCCGCTTCGAACGCCGGGCGTGTGTCCACGCGGCGGCTTTGGAAACGCAGCCCCGCGCGCCGCAACTCGCGCTCGCACAGCTCGGCATCGGCAACCACGTCCTCCAGAATCAGGACGCGTAGCTCCCTGCCCACCGTAGTTTTATCACGCCCCTTGCTCATGCGAGGATCGGTCTCATTCGGGCGTCTTGTTCATCAGCATCCAGTAAAACCCCGCTTTGGCGACGGTCTCGCCGAAGTGCTCGAAATCCACCGGCTTGACGAGGTAGCTGTTAACGCCCAGCCGGTAGCTCTCCACAATGTCGCGCTCCTCGGCCGACGAGGTCAGCACCACCACCGGAATCGCCCTGGTCCGCTCATCGGACTTGATCTGGCGCAGCACCTCAATTCCATCTACCTTCGGCAGCTTGAGATCGAGCAAGATGAGCTTCGGATGCTCGTTTTTTCGCGAGGCGTAGGCACCGCGGCAGAAGATGAAGTCCAGCGCCTCGGCGCCGTTCTTGAGACATGTCACGTGGTTGGCCAGGTTATGCCTGCGCAGTGCGCGCACGGTGAGCTCGACATCGGTCGGGTTGTCCTCGACCAGCAGAATCTCGACACTTCGGAAGTCGGTCACGCGCCCCCCCGTTTCGGCAGCGTGAAGTAGAACGCGGCGCCTCCGTCTACCTTGCCCTCGGCCCAAACCCGGCCGCCATGATTCGCGACTACGCGCTGCACGATCGCCAATCCCACACCCGTCCCCGGGAACTCGCCGGCATCGTGCAGACGCTGAAATACTCCGAAGAGCTTGTCGTAGTACTGCATATCGAACCCCGCACCATTGTCCTTGACGCAATACACGTTGTGCCCCCCGTCCTCATGGCCGCTCACCTCGACTACGGCCTGCTCGCGCTTGCGGCTGAACTTGACCGCGTTCGAGAGCAGGTTGAGCCACACCTGCCTGACGAGCGCTGGGTCGCCATATGCCGGCGGCAGTGCGCCGAACATCACCTGTGCGGGCCGCTCGGCCACGACCTGCACTTCCTTCATCACCTCCTCGACCAGGCGCTTCATGTCGATCTCGGCGGTCGACAGCGGTTTGCGGCCGAGACGGGAGAACTCCAGCAAGTCGTCAATCAGCTGGCCCATCTTCCGGCTGTTGTCGCGGATGACGCCGAGCAGGCGCCGGCCTTCGTCGTCCAGCTTGTCGGCGTAGTCTTCGCCGAGAATGCGCGAAAACCCATCAATTGCCCGCAGCGGCGAGCGCAGGTCGTGGGAGACCGAATAGCTGAAGCTCTCCAACTCCTTGTTGGTCGCCTCGAGCTGATGTGCGCGGGATCGCAAGTCAACGTTGAGCACCCTGATTTGCTCTTCCGCGTTCTTTCGTTCGGTGACGTCGGCGACCACCCCCATCATTCTGACCGGCCGACCCTTTTCATCCCGGTATGCGCGCCCTTCCGCCGCAATCCACCGCAGATCTCCGTCAGGGCGGATGATGCGGCATTCCATCTTGAAGCTTCCGGTCGCAAATGCATTTTCAAAGCACCGCTTGACCTGTTCGCGCTCTTCCGGAACCACGTGGGTCATGAAAATGTCCGCGCCCCATTCCGACAGGAGGGAATCGTAGCCGAATATCTGGTCATGACGGAGGGATCGCGCTGCTTTGTCCGTTACAAGATCAAGATCCCAGGCCCCCATTTGCGCGGAATCCAGCGCAAGGTTGAGCCTCTGTTCACTTTCCTTGAGCGCTACCGTGCGCTCCGCGACGCGGTGCTCCAGCTCGGCTCTCATCCGGCGGTCTTCTTCCGCCTGTCTGCGCTGGATGATGATCCGCGATACCAGATATATCGCCGCAATACAGAGCAACAGCGTGAGACCGTACGCGATCAACAGTCGTCTGAGTTGCTGATCCCTTGCTGCGAGACCAATAGAAGCGTCCGTCGGCTGCTGCGCAACCACGCCCCAGCCATACCCGGCCACGGGCGCATAGGCAGAAATGGAGCTTT
>JAHFRO010000115.1:0-1426 GCA_023266245.1 Betaproteobacteria bacterium
GGTGCCTCACCAGCACCTGAGTCTGGCTGCGGAAGTGGCCGGCGAGCGTCTCTGCGAAGTAGACCGAGCGGTGCCGGCCGCCGGTGCAGCCGATCGCCACCGTGAGGTAGCTGCGATTATCGCGGTCGAAGCACGGCAGCCAATCGGCGACGAAGCGCCGGATGTCCTCCAGCATCTTCCGTGTCGCCGCGTCGGCGTGCAGGTAATCGATCACCGGCTGGTCCCGGCCGGTGAGCGGTTGCAGCCGCGGGTCGTAGTTTGGATTGGGCAGGCAGCGCACGTCGAACACCAGATCGGCGGCGAGCGGTATGCCGTGCTTGAAGCCGAACGACTCGAACAGCAGCGTGAGCCCGGTGCGGGGCAGCTCGACGAAGTCCTTGACCCAGCTGCGCAGCGTGTTGGGACTGAGGTCGCTGGTATCCATGCGGTGGGCGAGGTCCGCAACGTCGGCCAGCAGCTCGCACTCGCGCTCGATGCATTCGGTGAGCGTGAGCCTGCCGTCGGACAGCGGATGGCGCCGCCGCGTCTCCGAGTAGCGCTTGATCAGCGTGTCGGTCTTGGCTTCGAGAAACAACACTCTCAGGTCCATGCCGCGACGCCTGAATTCGGCAAGCTGCGCGGGAAGCGCGGCGAGCGCTTCGGCGCCGCGCGCGTCGATGCTCACCGCCACGCGCGGATGCCCGGCAGTCGCCAGGAACCCCACCACCTCCGGCAGCAGCGTGGCGGGGAGGTTGTCCACGTAGTAGTAGCCGCTGTCCTCGAGCACGTTGAGCGCCACGCTCTTGCCCGAGCCCGAGAGACCGGTGATCAGTATGAGCTGCATTTGCCGTGAATCGTGATTCGTGAATCGTGATTCGAGCCTGGCTTAGTGCGTGATTCGCTTTTTCGACTCACCAATCACGAATCACGATTCACGCTTTTGCATTTGCTCTGACTGGCGCGCGATGAATTCCTGCGTGCTGTCGATGCCGCGCAACTGCAGCACGTAGTTGCGCACCGCCGCTTCGGTGAGGACCGCCAGGTTGCGGCCGGCGGCCACGGGCAGGGTGACCTTGCGGATATCGACCCCCATGATTCTCTCGGTTCCGGCGTTGAGCGGCAACCGCTCCATCAGCCGGGCCTCGGGCGCCGCCGGTTTCTCCAGGAGCACGATCAGCTTCAAATTCTTGCGCGGCCGCAGCGCAGCTTCGCCGAAGATGGTGCGTATGTTGAGCACGCCCAGCCCCCGCACCTCAAGAAAGTCCTTGAGCAGCGCCGGGCAGCGCCCTTCGACCGTTTCCGGACCGATGCGGTAGAGCTCGACCACGTCATCGGCAATCAATCCGCTGCCGCGGCTGATCAGCTCGAGAGCCAGTTCGCTCTTGCCCACACCCGAGTCTCCGGTGATCAGCACGCCCATGCCGAGCACGTCGAGAAACACGCCGTG
>JAHFRO010000115.1:1526-5103 GCA_023266245.1 Betaproteobacteria bacterium
CGCGCGAACAAGCTGTCGAACACCTGGCTGCGCGCGATCTGGTGGTTGTTCTCGAACAGCAGGCCAACCCGTTCAAAAACGCGTTTCTTGCTGCTCACGTCAAGGTCGAGGACGATGTTCGGCAGCGGCAGCAGTTTGGAAATCAGATTCATGATCAGGCCTTGAGGTTGTCGTGGTCCGCTTGTGCCGTTCCAACTAGTTCGAGCCATCTGCTGGGGTAGGCCTGGACATGATGTGGGTCGGAATGCGTTGAGCAGTTTCTGCCCATTTAAGTTGGAACGGCACTCGCCGCACGGTCGCCCGCCGGAGAGCGTCATTCTGCGGCATGATGCTTGAGCGGCGTGCCGCTGTGGCGGTGTTCGAGGTTCTTCTCCTTGTGCTTGATGATGGTGCGATCGAGCTTGTCAATCAGGCTGTCGATGGCGGCGTACATGTCGGCGTCGGCACTCTCGCAGAAGATGTCCTTGCCTCGCACGTGCACGCTGGCCTCGATCTTGCGCCGCAACTTCTCCACCGAGAGGATGACGCTGACATCGATCACGTGATCGAAGTGATGCGTGATGCGCTGGAGCTTGCTCGAAACATAGTTGCGTATGGCGGGGGTGATTTCGAGGTGATGCCCGGTGAGATGCAGGTTCATCATCCGCTCCTAAAGGGCCTTCCGCAGGTTGACAGGCAGGATCTGCAAGGTTTCACGATACTTCGCCACCGTGCGGCGCGCGACCATGATGCCTTGCTGCGCCAGGATCTCCGAGATCTGGCCGTCGGAGAGCGGCTTGCGCGTGTTCTCCGCCATCACCAGCTGCTTGATCAGCGCCCGGATCGCGGTGCTCGAGGCGGCGCCCCCGGCCTCGGTGGTGACGTGGCTGCCGAAGAAGTACTTGAGCTCGTAGATGCCGCGCGCCGTGTGCATGAATTTCTGCGTTGTGACGCGCGATACGGTGGATTCGTGGAGGTCCAGCACTTCCGCAATCTCGCGCAGCACCAGCGGACGCATCGCCACCGCGCCATGCTCGAAGAAGTGCCGCTGCCGGTCGACGATCGCCTGCGCCACGCGAAGTATGGTGTCGAAGCGCTGCTGCACGTTCTTGATCAGCCACTTTGCCTCCTGCAACTGGCTCGCCAGCTGCTGTGAACAGGCGTTGCGGTTGCGCTGCAGGATGTCGGCATAGAGCCGGTTGACGCGGAGCCGCGGCATCGCCTCCGGGTTGAGCGCAGCGACCCACACGCCCTTGACCTTCTTCACGATGACGTCCGGCACCACGTAACGCGTCTCCTCGGAGGAGAAATTGCGACCCGGCCGGGGGTTCAGACTGGTGATCAGTTTCTGCACCGCGCGCAGCGTCTCCTCGTCGCAATGCAGCAGCTTTTTGAGCCTGCTGAAGTCACGCGCGGCCAGCACCTCGAGGTGGTTCCTCACCGTCTCGATCGCCTCATTGCGATGCGGAACGTCCTGCGGCAGCGCGGTGAGCTGCAGCGCGAGGCATTCGCTCAGGCTGCGCGCTCCGACACCGACGGGCTCAAAGTTCTGCAGGTGTTTCAACGCGATCTGCAGCTCTTCGAGCTCGACCTCGAGTTCCGGTGGCAGGATCGCCAGCAGCTCTTCCAGGCTCTGCGTGAGGTGGCCGTCGTCGTCCAGCGAATCGATCAGCAGGGTGACGAGCCTGCGGTCGTGCTCGGAGAGGTTGGTCAGCGACAGCTGCGCCAACAGGTGCGCCCGCAGCGTCGGGGCGTCCGCGGCAAGCTGCGGATACTCACCGTCCTCGGGCTCGTCGCGGTATCCGGCGGGCGGCGCATCGTCCACCGTGCCGAATTCGACGCTTTCCGCTTCGTCCGGGGCGGCATCAGCCGCGGGTGCCTCCGTGGCGGGCACCGGATCCGACGTACGGGTGGCAGTTTCGGCGGGGGGCGCGGCGGGCTGCTCGCCGATGCCGTCGTCGCGCTCGAGCAGCGGGTTCTCCTGCAGGATGCGCTCGAGTTCCTGGTTGAGTTCAAGGGTCGAGAGCTGCAGCAGGCGGATCGACTGCTGCAGCTGCGGCGTCAGGGTAAGGTGCTGGGACAGCCGGAGTTGGAGGGAATGCTTCATGCCGTGATGATGGGGCTGGTGACTATGGCTGGGTTCCCGCCGGCTGTCGCTTCTGCCCTGCGCTGGCGGCCGGCTAGAGGCGAAAATGCTCTCCCAGATAGACCTTCCTTACGCTTTCATTATAAACGATTTCGTCGGGCCTGCCGTAGGCGAGCACGATGCCGTCATTGATGATGTAAGCGCGATCGCAAATGCCGAGAGTCTCTCTCACATTGTGGTCGGTAATCAGCACCCCGATGCCGCGCGCCCTGAGGAAACCTATGATTTTCTGGATGTCGAGGACGGCGATCGGATCGATACCGGCGAACGGTTCGTCGAGCAGGATGAAGCGCGGCTCGGTCGCCAGCGCGCGCGCGATCTCCGTGCGGCGCCGCTCGCCGCCGGACAAGCTGACGGCGGGGCTGTTGCCCAGGTGACCGATGTGCAAGTCGTGCAGCAATTCGTCGAGCTTGTTGCGGATGGCGTCGGGATCCTCGTTGTACAGTTCCAGCACCGCTTGCACGTTCTGCGCGACCGTGAGCCGCCTGAAGATGGAAGCCTCCTGCGGCAGATAGCTCAGGCCGAGGCGCGCGCGGCGGTGCATCGCCATGTGGGTGAGCCGTGTGCCGTCGAGGTAGAGATCGCCGCCGTCCATCGGCACCAGCCCCACCATCATGTAGAAGCAGGTGGTCTTGCCGGCGCCATTGGGCCCCAGCAGCCCGATCACTTCGCCGCTGCGCACATCCAGCGACACGTCCTTCACCACGACGCGCGTGCGATAGCGCTTCTTCAGGCGTATCGCGCGCAGCTCGCTTCGCTGTGTCGCCGGCGCGGTCTCGGGCGGCAACGGCAGCGGCATCTGGCTGGCGTCTTCCGCGCCCTTACTTGCTGCGAGTCCCGGGTTCTTCACGCGGCGTGACGATCGCTTCGGCGGGCTTGAGACTGACCGGCGGGTTGGCGGGGGGCTTTTCCTTCGTTTTGGGCTGGATCACCGCCCGTACCCGTCCCTCGGGATTGCTCGCGGTGGCGGCCTTGGCGCCGCCGCCGACAACCTGATAGAACTCGGTCTTGGCATCGTACGAAATATAGTTGCCGCGCACTTCGTCCTGTCCGCGCTTCATCTGTGCGCGATTGAACAGCTGCAGGGTTTCGGCGCGGCCGTCGTACTCGATGCGCTCGGCCCAGCCCTCGATGTACTCATCGTAGCCCTCGCGCTTTTGCCGGAAGTAGGCGAGGTTCCCCCACGTAGTGCCGTATTTGAAGCCTTCCTTGTCCTGGCGTACTTCCATGCGGTCGCCGTGGATCTGCAGCGTCCCCTGCGTGAGCACCACGTTGCCATCAAACAGCGAGGTCTGCTTGGCGTCGTCTATGGTCACGCGGTCGGCTTCGAGATTGACCGGCTTGTCGCGGTCGGCCTTCTCGGCGCGCGCGCCCGGCGCGGCGAGCAGCATCAGCGCGCAGCAGGCGAGCGCCAGGCCGCGGACGGCGGCGGTGCAGCACGGGTCGCGGTCA
>JAHFRO010000115.1:5203-7478 GCA_023266245.1 Betaproteobacteria bacterium
CGCTGTTCAATTCTAAGCCAACCGCGGTCACCACAGTGGCGGCATCGATGATGGTGACCGGCCGGTCGGTCTTGGCGATGTGGTCATCGGGTATTACGTGCAGAAAGGTGGTGCGCATGAGGAGTTCGCTGTGTTCGCCGTAGGCGGCGCGCGTGACGCGCACGTCGTCCTGAAAATACACGTGATCGCCCTTGGCTGAGACCACCGCCTCGCTCGCCGTGATCGTCACCGGCGCATTCGCCGAGCCGTAGCTGACGAACCTGGGCGTGGCGAGCAGGGTGGTGTCGTCGTCGGGATAGTGCACCATTTTCACCGCCGACAGCGTGTAACTCGCCATTCCGCCCCCCCCCATGCTTACTGCCGAGAGGTTGTCCACGATGTAATCGGGATCGTGGCGGCTCGCGCCACCGGGATCGCGCGCGCCCGGCTGCACCGCGCGGTCGAGCCAGAACGTGAGCGCGGCCAGCATCCCGATGAGTATCACCGGGACCCACGCCGTCAGCCGCTCGCCCATCCCGGTTCCCCGCTCTCCGTCACCGGCGTGTCACCCGTCACGACGCGTTCACCCGGGGTATGCGGCAAGCCGCGCCGCGAGGGAGCCCTGCGCGTGCATGATGAGCTCGCACACCTCGCGCGCCGCGCCGCGCCCGCCGCGCGCGCGGGTGACGTAATGGGCATGGCGGCGCACGACCGCCGGCGCGTCCGGAACCGCCACCGCCAGCCCGCAGCGCCTCATCACCGGCAGGTCTGCCACGTCGTCTCCGACATAGGCGCACGCGGTCACCGCAACGCCGCACCGCCCGAGAAGCTCGTTGAATGCGGCGAGCTTGTCGGCGGCGCCCTGGTACAGCAGCTCGATGCCGAGGTTGCGCGCGCGCTCTTCCACGCAGCGCGAGTTCCGGCTGCTGATGATGGCGAGCTCGACGCCGCTTTCCTTGAGCATCTTCATGCCGTGGCCGTCGAGCACGTTGAAGGCCTTTATTTCCTCGCCCGAATGGGTGAAGTAGAGCGCCCCGTCGGTCAGCACGCCATCGACGTCGAACGCGGCGAGGCGGATGTGCTTGGCCCGGTCGTAGATGTCTTGCATTGCCTGCGGCGGTTTCAGGTTCAAAGTTTAAGGTTTAAGGTTTTAACTTGAAACTTTAAACCTGAAACTTGAAACAGGTTTTAGATTACTTTCCCCCGGAACAGGTCGTGCATGTTGAGTGCGCCGACCAGCCTCTGCTCCTGATCGACCACCAGCAGCTGGTTGACCTTGAAGCGCTCCATGATTTCGACCGCCTCGGCCGCGAGTTTGTCGGGTCCGATGGTGCGCGGTCCGCCAGTCATGACCTCCGTAATCCCGGTCGCGCGCATGTCCACGCCTTTCTGCAGGCTGCGGCGCAGGTCTCCGTCGGTGAAGATGCCGATGACGCGTCCGCCGTCATCGAGGACGGCGGTCATGCCCATTCTGCCGCGCGACATCTCGAGCACACCCTCCATGAAGGTCGCGGTATGCCCGATGCGCGGCGCGTTTTCCCCGGTGCGCATCACGTCGCGTACGTGAGTGAGCAGTTTTCGTCCCAGGGCGCCGCCGGGGTGGGCGGCGGCGAACTCGTCGCGGGTGAAGCCTTTCGCGTGCATCAAAGCCAGCGCCAGGGCGTCACCCAGTGCGAGCGCCGCGGTGGTGCTCGCGGTCGGAGCGAGATTGAGCGGACAGGCTTCCTTCTCCGCCCCGGCGTAGAGGTGGACGTCGGCTTCGCGGGCGAGTGTGGACTGCGGGTTGCCGGTGAGGACGATCAGTCTCGCGCCCTGGCGCTTCAGCAACGGCACGATCGCCAGCAGTTCGGCGCTCTCGCCCGAGTTCGACAGCGCGATGAAGATGTCCTCGCGCGTCACCATGCCGAGGTCGCCATGGCTCGCCTCGGCCGGGTGCACGAAGAACGCCGGCGTGCCGGTGCTCGCCATGGTAGAGGCGATCTTGCGCGCGATATGCCCGGACTTGCCGATGCCGCTTACCACCACGCGCCCGCGGCAGTTCATGATCAGCTCCACCGCGCGCACGAAATGCTGATCGAGCCGGCCGATGAGATCCGTGATCGCCTTGGCTTCGATCTCGAGCACTTCGCGCGCCATCGCCAGGGCGTCATGTTCCGCGGATGCGCGGCTGGCGCTGGATGGCAGTGTCTTCATTGGGCGGAAAGTATAGCAGAACGAAGCCGCGGGCTTCCCCGTTTTTCGCTTGTAATTCATGGGCGATAGGGCATCATTCGATGAACTTCGTACGACGCCCGCC
>JAHFRO010000116.1:0-5770 GCA_023266245.1 Betaproteobacteria bacterium
CCACCGCCTCGGCAATCAGCTCGGAGGCCATCGGACCGATGATGTGTACGCCAAGAATGCGGTCGGTCCTGGCATCGGCGAGCATCTTCACGAAACCCCGGGTGTCCCCGAGCGCGCGCGCCCGCCCGTTTGCCATGAACGGGAAAGTGCCGGCGCGATAGCTGACGCCTTCGCTTTTGAGCTGCTGCTCGGTCTTGCCGACCCAGGCGATTTCCGGCGCGGTGTAGATCACCCACGGCACGGTGTTGAAGTCCACGTGGCCGTGCTGGCCGGCGATGCGCTGCGCCACCGCGACGCCCTCCTCCTCGGCCTTGTGCGCGAGCATGGGCCCGCGCACCACATCGCCGATCGCCCATACGTTGGGCAGATTGCTGCGGCAGTGCCCGTCAACTTCGATAAAGCCGCGCTGATCGAGCTCGAGCCCCACCGTCGCTGCTCCCAACCCTTCGGTGTTGGGCACGCGGCCGATGGAAACGATCAACCGGTCGCATTCGAGCTTCTGCTCACCGCCCTTGGCGGTGTATTCGACACTGACGCCCTTCTTGTTGCCGGTCACCCGGGTGATGGTTGTGCCGAGCACGATGTTGAGCCCCTGCTCCCGGGTGAAGGTCTTCCACGCCTCTTTCGCCACCGCCTCGTCGGCCACGGGCAGGAAGGTGTCGAGCAGCTCGAGGATCGTGATCTCGGCGCCGAGCCGGCGCCACACGCTGCCCAGCTCGAGGCCGATCACCCCGGCGCCGACAATGCCGATGCGGTTAGGCACTTCCGGGATCGCCAGCGCGCCGGCGTTGTCGAGGATCCGCTTATTGTCAAACGGAACACCCGGCAGCGCGCGTGGATTGGAACCGGTGGCGATGATCACCTGTTTCGCGTTGAGCGATTCCTTGGCCTTGCCGGTCACCTTGATCTGCCAGCCATCCGCGCCTCCGCCCGCAAAGCTGCCTCGGCCGTGAAAGAAGGTGACCTTGTTCTTCTTGAACAGGTAGACGATGCCTTCATTGTTCTGGCGCACCACTTTTTCCTTGCGCGCCAGCATCCGCGGCAGATCGAGCGCGAGCCCCTTCACCTCGATGCCGTGCTCGGAAAAGCCGTGCGCCGCGTGCTCGTAGTTCTCCGTGGACTGCAGCAGCGCCTTGGATGGGATGCAGCCGACATTGGTGCACGTTCCACCCAACGCGGGTTTGCCGTCCGCGCCCGTCCACTCGTCAATGCAGGCAGACTGCAGGCCGAGCTGTGCGGCGCGGATCGCTGCGATGTAGCCTCCCGGCCCGCCGCCGATTACCACTACGTCAAACGCTCTCGCCATGGTTAACCCTTATTGAACCACAGAGACACAGAGGCACGGAGAAAAGCGAGAATCCTTCAATGCAAAGACCCAGCGGACACAAAGAAGAACACTTTTCTGTTTTTACTCTGCGCTCTTTGCGTCGCTGCGTTTACAGCTTTTGATTTTCTCTGTATCTCTGTGCCTCTGTGGTGAAGATTCTAAATGTCCAGCAGCATGCGCGCCGGGTCTTCCAGCGCTTCCTTGATCGCGACCAGCGTGAGCACCGCCTCGCGCCCGTCGATGATGCGATGATCGTACGAGAGCGCCAGGTAGTTAATCGGTCGGATCACCACCTGGCCGTTCTCGGCCACCGGCCGCTCGCGCGTGGCGTGGATGCCGAGGATCGCGCTCTGTGGCGGGTTGATGATCGGCGTGGACAGCATCGAGCCGAATACCCCGCCGTTGGAGATCGAGAACGTGCCGCCGGTCAGCTCCTCGATCGTGAGTTTCCCGTCCTGCGCCCGCTTGCCGAAATCCGCGATTTGCTTCTCGATCTCTGCTAGGGAGAGCTGGTCCGCGTCGCGCAGTATCGGCACCACCAGGCCGCGCGGACTGCTCACCGCGATGCCGACATCGTAGTAACCGTGATAGATAATGTCGTTGCCGTCGATCGAAGCGTTGACGACGGGAAATTTCTTGAGCGCGTGCACCGAGGCCTTGACGAAGAACGACATGAAGCCGAGCCTGACCCCGTGTTCCTTCTCGAATCGGTCCTTGTAGCGGTTCCGGAGATCGATCACCGGTTGCATGTTGACTTCGTTGAAGGTGGTGAGGATGGCAGCCGCGTGCTGCGATTGCACCAGGCGCTCCGCCACGCGCGCGCGCAGCCTCGACATCGGCACTCGCTGCTCGGGGCGCTCTCCGAGCGCCCCGAGGTCGACCACAGGTGCAGGCGCCCGCTGCGGCGCCGCTTCTGCCGCCTTGGCCAAGGGTAGCGCGCCGGATAAGGACTGCCGCGCGGACTCGGACTCCGCATCGCGGTGGAGCAGGGAGCGCGGCGCAACGCCCGACTCCACCTCGCCCTGACCTTGCGTTGGGCGCTCGGAGGGCGGGCGCAGCGTGGAGCGGGCAGGCGCGCGAGCAGCCGACGCCTCACCGGCCTGAACCGCGGATGACGCCGACGGAGGCTGCGCCCCGCCCTCGATCGCGTGCAATACATCTTCCTTGGTGACGCGCCCGCCGCGGCCGGTGCCAGTGATGGCGCCGGTGTCCACGTGCTTTTCCGCAGCCAGTTTCTGCGCCGCCGGCATGGCCGGTGCGGCAGTCTTCGCTTCAGCCTTGGCAGCAGGCCTGGGTTCCGCCTTGACCGGCGCGGGAGCGGCCGCGGGCTGGGCCTTGGCTTCGGTATCTATTTGCGCAATCACTTCATTGCTCGTCACCGTGCCGCCGTCACCCTTGATGATCCTCGCCAGCACGCCGGACTCGGGGGCCGGGGTTTCCAGCACCACCTTGTCGGTTTCGATATCGACGAGGTTTTCATCACGCTGGACGTATTCGCCGGCTTTCTTGTGCCACGACAGTAGCGTCGCCTCGGCCACCGATTCCGACAGTTGCGGCACCTTCACTTGAACTAACATGATCGCTCCAAGAGAGAACCGCCTTTTATATGATTCCGTCGGCTCGCGACCCGGCACCCACGGTGAGCGCCAGATCAACCAGTTCCTTCTGCTGCTGATCGTGCAGCGACTTATAGCCGGCAGCCGGTGTTGCCGATGAATCGCGGCCGGCATAGGTCAGTTTCTGGTGCGGCAGCATATGCCGCAGCAGGTAGTGTTGGATGCTGTGCCACGCGCCCTGGTTGCGCGGCTCTTCCTGGCACCACACGATCTCGGTCGCGTTCTTGTAACGTTCGATCTGCGCGCGAAAGTCGTCGTGCGGAAAGGGATAGAGCTGCGCGATGCGCACCAGCGGCAGATCCTTGATGCCCTGCTCCCGGCGCCCCGCGCGCAGGTCGTAGAACACCTTGCCGCTGCAGAAAATCACGCGCTTCACGTTTTCCGGGTGGATCTCCTTGGCGTCCCAGTCCTCGTTGACCGGCTTGAACTTGTCGTGGGAGAACTCTTCTAGCGGAGATATGGATTCCTTGTGTCGCAGCAGGCTCTTGGGCGAGAAAATGATCAGCGGCTTGCGGTACGGGCGTATCATCTGGCGCCGCAGCAGGTAGTACATCTGCACCGGCGTTGCCGGCACGCAGACTTGCATGTTGTAGTCGGCGCACTGCTGCAGGAAGCGCTCGATGCGGGCCGATGAATGTTCGGGGCCGGCACCTTCATAGCCGTGCGGCAGCATCATCGTGAGTCCGCACATGCGGCCCCACTTCACCTCACCCGAGGCGATGAACTGGTCGATCACGACCTGCGCGCCGTTGGCGAAATCGCCGTATTGGGCTTCCCAGATCACGAGCTCGCTGGGACCGGACGTGGCGTAACCGTACTCGAAGCCAAGCACCGCTTCTTCCGACAACACCGAATCGATGACGACAAAATCGCCCTGCTTCTCGCTCACGTGCTGCAACGGCACGTAGGTGCCCTGGTCCCAGCGCTCGCGGTTCTGGTCGTGCAGCACCGCGTGGCGGTGGAAAAATGTCCCGCGGCCGACGTCTTGCCCCGAAATCCGCACCGAATAACCTTCATTGAGCAATGTCGCGTAAGCAAGATTTTCCGCCATCCCCCAGTCAAGCGGGAGCTTGCCTTCCGCCATCAGACGGCGGTCGGCCATGATCTTCACGACGCGCGGGTGCAGCTTGAAATTGGGCGGCACCTCGGTGA
Organism: Betaproteobacteria bacterium; assembly: GCA_023266245.1. Taxonomy (GTDB): domain Bacteria; phylum Pseudomonadota; class Gammaproteobacteria; order Burkholderiales; family SG8-41; genus SG8-41. The sequence continues at coordinate 4,096 of JAHFRO010000116.1, forward strand.
TCCTGCGGCCGAGCTGTTGCAACAGATCGAGCGGCAACCGCGTGTCGTCGTTCTCGTACCACTTGGTGCCACTATACGGCTTCCAGTTGACTTCAAACGGCGCCTTGAAGTTATCCAGTATCGTTTTGTTGGTGTGATAGCCGCTGTCGAGCGCGGCACGGAAAGTCTTGATCATCCCTTCCGCGTCGGATTCAGTGATCACTTTCTCCGCCGCCAGCCGGTCGGCGTAGATCTTGCGCGGCGTCAGGTGTTGATGGATTTTCTTGTACATCAGCGGCTGAGTGACCATCGGCTCATCCTGCTCGTTGTGCCCGAGACGGCGATAGCACACCAGGTCGATCACCACGTCCTTGCCGAATTTCATGCGGTAGTCGAGCGCGATCTCGGTCACCAGGCACACCGCTTCGGGGTCGTCGCCATTGACGTGGAAAATCGGCACTTCGAGCATTTTCGACACGTCGCTGCAGTACAGCGTCGAGCGTGCGTCACGCAGATCGGAAGTCGTGAACCCGATCTGGTTGTTGATAATGATGTGCGCCGTGCCGCCGGTACCGAAGCCGCGCGTCTGTGCCAGGTTCAGCGTTTCCATCACCACGCCCTGCCCTGAATACGAGGCGTCGCCGTGGATCAGGACCGGCAGCACCTGGTTGCCCGTCTTGTCGCGGCGACGGTGCTGGCGCGCGCGCACCGAACCTTCCACTACCGGATTGACGATCTCCAGATGCGAGGGATTGAACGCCAGCGTGACGTGCATCGGCCCGCCCGGCGTCATGATATTGGACGAGAAGCCGTCGTGGTACTTGACGTCGCCGGCGAGCACCGCGTTGTCGTGCTTGCCCTCGAATTCGGAGAACAAATCCTTCGGCATCTTGCCAAGCGTGTTGACCAGCACGTTAAGCCGCCCGCGGTGCGCCATGCCGATCACCAGCTCCTGCACGCCGGCTGCGCCGGCGCGCTGCAGCAGATTGTCGAGCATCGGAATCAGACTGTCGCCGCCCTCGAGCGAGAAGCGCGTCTGTCCCACGTACTTGGTATGCAGATGGCGCTCAAGCGTTTCGGACGCGGTCAAGCGCTCGAGGATGTGCTTCCTGTATTCGGCGTCGTAGCTCGGCGTTGAATGAACGGTCTCGAGTCGTTCCTGGATCCAGCGCTTCTGCGGTACGTCGGTGATGTACATGTATTCGGTGCCGACGGTGCGGCAATAAGTATCCTTCAGCATCTGAAGGATGTCCTTCAGCTTCATCTCGCGTGGACCGATCAGCGAGCCGGTGCCGAACACGGTTTCCCCATCGGCCCCGGTCAAACCGTAGAACGCGGGATCGAGCTCGGCGATGTACGGCTTTTCCTGGCGGTTGAGCGGATCGACGTTGGCGTGACGCGCGCCCTGGAAACGATAGGCGCCGATCAGTTGCAGCACCGCGTATTGTTTTTCGCTGAGCTGTGGACGCTCGGCGGCGGAGACGGCAACGGCAGCCCGCTTCTGCTTCGCGAGCCGGGCGAAGACATCCTGCACCTCGCGGTGCGATACGTCGCGGGGGCCGTCGTCCAGGCGCTGCAGGTCGTCGAAGGTGCTGCGCCAGCGCGGCTCGACCGAGGCCGGGTCCTTGAGGTAGGCGTCGTAGAGCGCCTCGATGAACGGCGCGTTGGCGCCGAACAGATAGGAATTACCGAGCAT